>DASPGF010000371.1:0-2906 GCA_035620755.1 Myxococcota bacterium | reverse complement strand
GCTGCAGCCGCGCATGGAGGTGCTCGCGCTGCTCGAGCCGCAGGCGGCGGCGCGCGTCGAGCTCGCGGAAGCGGCGGTCGATGCCAGGGAGCAGCGGCTCGTAGTAGTCGCGCCTCCGAGCGATCAGGTCCTCGAACGCGCCCAGTGCGCGCTCGCCCGCGCTGAGCCTGCGCCGCAGATCCTCGAGGTCGAGATAGTTCTGGAGCGCGGTCTGGAAGTCGTTCGACGCAATCAAGCCGATCAGGTAGAAGGTCTCGGGCGCGTCCGGCAGGCCGCGCAGCCGAATCACCCAGTCGGCATCGCGGCGAATCTCCTCGCGCGCCAGCGCCTCGAGGAACACGCCCTCGCGTATGTTCGCGATCGAAGCGTCGACCTTCGCGAGCTCGGACGCGAAGGCGTCGACGGCCTGGCCGTAGAGCTGCGCGGCGCGCCCGTGGACGTCGAGCTTGCCGTACGCGTACGGAAGCGCGAGCCACGCCTCCTGCACCGCGATGTCCGTCGGCTCGCCTTCGGCGAGGATCTTCCACGGCACCAGCGCGCGCTCGAAGTTCTCGGCGGACACATCGGCCCAGCCCGCGCGCAGCAATGCCTGATTCGAGAACGGGCCGGAGAGGCGGACGCGGTCGAGCGAGCGCTGCGCGTCCGCGAACTCGCTCGCCTCGAGGCGCAAGGTGCCGAGCAGCAGATTCGACTTGTCGCGGATCGCGAGCGCCGCCGCATCGCCTGCATTCCGCTCTCCCGCGCGATCGAGCTGAGCCAGCGCATCGGCGCGTCGGTCGTCCCGCAGCAACGCGATGCCGAGGTTGTAGGCCGCAAATCCACCGAGCGTCGGGGAGCCCTGGATGCCGCGCAGCACGTCGATCGCGTCCGAGGCCCGCCCGCTGGCGAGCAAGAGGTTGGCGCGCAGGAACTCGACGTCGTCGCGGATCTTCTCGGGCACCGGCCCGCGCATCGAGCCGAGCACGCGCAGCGCGTCTTCGGGCTCACCCTTCTGGAAGTGCAGCCGCGCGAGCTGGTAGGCGGCCTCGTTGCGCACCGCGTCGGGCACGTCCGCCTCGAAGACCGCCCGGATGGCGCGGCCCGCGCGATGGTGCATCCGGAAGTGCAGCTCGAAGTCGCCGACCGAGAACTCGGCGTGGCCGATCAGGGGGTGCAGCGAATCGAGCTCGCGCTCGTCGACCCGATAGTGCTGCGCGATCTCCGTGTCGAGGCGCTCGAGCGCATCGAACCAGCGCTCCTGGTAGGCGTAGTAGAGCGCCTCGCGAAACCACGGATCCGAGCGCTCCTGCGTCGCCGCCACGCCCGGCAACACGAGCAGTGCCGCCAGCGCGACGCCGGCCGGTTGGATGCGAGCCGCGATCATGGGCTACTCCGCCCCGAACGCGATCTGGGCTCCGCCGATGGCACCACCGGCGAGCGTCAGATCGATGATCTTCGGCTCGACGTCCTTGCGAAACTCGAAGCTCTCGGTCTCGTCGAACCCAGCACCACCTGGCAACGTGCCGGCCATCGTTACCTCCATGCGATGCGCGCCGGCCGCGATGTTGCCCGTGTAGATTCGCTGCACCCCGCCCTTGCGCAGGGCTCCCAGCTCCTTGAATTCGTAGATGTGATGCGCGACGCGCTCACCGTCGACCCGGATCTGGAGCGAGTCGAGCTCGAGCGCAGCGCCCTCGGCAAACGACACGAACACCGCCAGCTGCGTGCTCGACGGAAACAGCAGCTTCTCTTCGAGCTGCTGCAGCTCGGTCGCGATCGCGAGCACGTCGGACTTCACCTCCTGCACCTGGTCGTCGAGACCCTGCGCGGGCGGCTTCGAGTCCGCGCTCACGCCGGCCGTCGCCGCGAGCCACGCGAGCAGCGCAATTCCGAGCGCGCGATGCACTCGGATTGCGCATCGCTGAACGGACTGCGCGCGCCCGGCGGAGCGGGTAGACCGCGCCCGCGTCGCGCTGCGCGCGGATTTCCGGCAGGCATGTGATCCAGCGAGGAGATCGCTCAAGGGTGTCCCCTCCTCCCTGCGTGTCGCGTTGGCGAGATGATTCGGACGCCGCGCCACCGCAATGAGTGATTCGGACTACGGAAGCTTTGACGCATGGAAGTGGAAGCCAGCCGGCACGATCGTGCGCCGCACCGCGCAGCCAGCAGTGAATCTCGAGTTTCGTGTGGTACAGCGCGCGCAACGAGTGCGGAGGGCTGCAGCTGAAGTGCGCGCAGCCTACCGGCTCGAACGGCTCAGACGGGGCTCTCGCGATTCATGCGGGCGAGCTCGGTTGGGAGCTCAGCGGCGCGAGCCGATGCGCGGGGCGACGGCGCGGTAGAGCAACAGCAGCGCCGTGCACGCGACTGCGAACGCGAGCGCGCGCCAGAGCAGCGCGTCGAGAAGTGAGACTCCGCCGCCGTCCCGTATCTCCGCGATGAGCGCGCGGATCTCGGCGGCCGATTCCTGGAGCTGAACGGCAGCTCGCTCGTAGTCAGCGATATCGAAGGGTTTCGATGGCGGCGCTCCCACGGGTGGCTGTTCGCCGGGAGCGCGCACTCTCGCGATGAGCTCGCTCCAAGAGCTCCCCGCCTGCTCCGCGTGCGCCGCGAAGCGCTCCAGTGAGTCGGCGAGCGGGCGCGCGTTCGCAACCGCGCCTTCGGCGCTCGCAATCGTCTGCTGCAGCTGCTCGAGGGTGCTGCGCAGATCCGCCTGACTCTGCGACGACGTACTGAGCAGGGATTCGAGCTCACGGCGCATCGACTCCGGGAGGCCCGCGGCCGCCGTCGAGAGCTCCCCCGAGGCATCGGCGATCTTCTCGAACGCGGCCAGCCCGGAAACCATGGTATCTCGATCCTCGAGATCGTAGAGGAGCAGCTCGAGCTGCCAGCGAATCTCCTCGGGAAGCGCGGTGGCGATGTCGCCG
>DASPGF010000370.1:0-2990 GCA_035620755.1 Myxococcota bacterium | reverse complement strand
CCCCGAGATGGAGCGCGGCGAGCCGCGGCAGCCCGTGATCGAGGTGCGCGACCTCGTCACCCACTACGGCGAGCGGCAGATCCTCAAGCGCATCAACCTCACCATCTACCAGGGCGAGATCATGGTGATCATGGGCGGCAGCGGCTCGGGCAAGAGCACGCTGCTGCGCCACCTGATGGCGCTCGAGCGGGCGACCTCGGGCTCGATCAAGCTGCTCGGGCGCGAGCTCGGCGCGCTCAGCCAGACCGAGCTCTACGCGCTGTGCCGCAAGATCGGCGTCGCCTTCCAGGGCGGCGCGCTGTTCAGCTCGATGACGGTCGGCGAGAACATCATCCTGCCGCTGCAGGAGCACACCGACCTCGACCGGCTCACGATGGAGATCATGGCGCGTCTCAAGCTCGAGGTCGTCAACCTTGCGGGCTTCGAGAGGCTGATGCCGTCCGAGCTCTCGGGCGGCATGATCAAGCGCGCCGCGCTCGCGCGCGCGATCATCACCGACCCCGCGCTGCTGTTCTGCGACGAGCCCTCCGCGGGCCTGGACCCGGTCGTCTCGTCCGCGCTCGACGAGCTGATCCTGCGGCTGCGCGCTGCGATGGGCATGACGATCGTCGTCGTGACGCACGAGCTCGACAGCGCCTTCAAGATCGCCGACCGCATCACCGTGCTCGACCGCGGCGAGATCCTCACGGTCGGAACCGTCGACGAGGTGCGAAGCAGCGACAACGAGCGCATCCAGAGCCTGCTCAACCGGCGTTTCGAAGAAGGCGAAGTCGACCCCGACGAGTATCTGGCGCGGCTGATGGGCCAGACCTAGGGTTCCGCATCGATGAAGCAGGCCAATCGCAACTACATCGCGGTCGGAATCTTCGTGCTCTCGATGCTCGCGGGCCTGCTGTTCTGGATCGCCGTGCTCTCCGGCGTCACCGGCTCGACGGATCGCTACTACATCCTCTGGGACAAGGTGATGGGCCTCAAGCCCGGCACGCAGATCCTGTTCGAGGGCTACCAGATCGGACTCATCGAACGCATCGAGCGCATCGAGCACGACGAGTCGAGCGGCGCGGATGCGGATGCAACGGATGGCGGCGCCGATGGCGGCGCAACGGGAAATGGAGCGGCGGGCGATGCGCGCCGCAACTACCGCGTCGAGATCGCGGTCGAGAAGGGCTGGCCGATCCCCGACAGCGCGGTCGCGGAGACCACCGCGCCCTCGTTCCTCGCCGCGCTCGTCGTCAACATCGACGCGGGCGATTCCAAGCGCTACCTCGAGCCCGGCAGCGTGATCCGGAGCCGCGAGCCCGACGATCTGCTCGGCGCGGCCGGCGACGTGATGGCGAGCCTCACGACCCTGCTCGAGTTCGTCAAGCCGAGGATCGAGAGCATCACCGCCTCGGTGAACTCCGTGCTCAACGACGAGAACGCGCAGCGGCTCAGCGCGATGCTCCAGACGCTCAACGAGCGGATCGCCGACCTGCTGAGCGCCGAGAACGCCGAGCGCGTCGAGGTGATCCTCACCAACATGACGAGCGTGTCGCGCGACGTCTCCGAGATGACCGCTGGCCTGAAGCTCACCAAGGCGCAGATCGACGACATCCTCGACCAGCTCAGCGTGCTCGTCGACGACCACCAGGACGAGCTCGGCCACTCGATCGAAGACCTGCACGCCTCGCTCGAGGCCGTGTCGCGCCACATCGACGCCATCTCGAGCAACCTCGACGACGCCGCGCGCAACGCGAACGAGTTCAGCGAGCAGATCCGCCGCGACCCGAGCCTGCTGCTGCGCGGCCGCGAGCCCGTGGACGACGGGGCGCGCTGATGCGAGCGTCGCGCAACGCGTTCCTGATCGCCTCGCTGTGCACCGCGTTCGTCGGCTGCAGCTCGGCGCCCGCGCCGACCGACCACTTCTACCGCATCGAGGTCGGCGCGCCGAGCGCGCCGGCCGCGAAGCGGCTCGACGGCATGCTCAAGGTCGATCGCTTCCGCGTCGACGCGCTCACCGGCGAGCGCCACCTGCTCTACAGGCAGAGCGACGACGCAGCCGAGATCCGCCAGCACCCGTATCAGCTCTGGGCGGACCCCCCCGCGCTGATGCTCCAGACGCAGCTCATCTCGTTCCTCGGCGCCGCGCAGATCGCGGATGTCGTGCTGCCCGCGACCGCGCGCGTCGAGCCCGATTACGAGATCACCGGCCAGATCCTGCGCCTCGAGCGCGTGCTCGAGCCGAGCGCGCACGTCGCCGTCGAGCTGCAGCTCTCCGCCGCGCGCTCGACGCGCGGTGCGCTGCTGTTGCACCAGAGCTGCCGCGAGCGGCGCGACGTCGACGGCGAAGCGATCGCAGCTTCGGTTGCCGCATTCGGCGAGGCCGTGCGCGCGTGCTTCGAGCAATTCCTCGCCGAGCTCGGCGGAATCGAGCCGTGAACCCCGAGGAGGCGCTGCTCGAGATCGCCGAGATCGCGATCGCGACCATCGGCTTCGCGGGCCTCATGTCCGCGCTGCGCCCGAAATCCTCCGAAGCCGCCGACGCCATGCACCGGCTGCGCCTGCGCCTGATGGTCGAGGGCAGCGCGAGCGCGATGGTCTTCGCGTTCCTTCCGTTCGTGCTGTCGGGCCCGTTCGAGAGCGCGCGCATCTGGGCGATCGGCAGCGGCATCCTCGCGCTCACCTCGCCGCTGCACGTCGGCAGCGTCTACGTGCGCCAGAAGCGCATCTTCGGCAGCACCCTGCTGCGCGAGACGATCCTGTTCGACTCGTCCGTCGTGATCGCAGCGGTGATCGTCGAGGTGGTGCTGATCGCGAACTGGCTCGGCCTGTTCTTCGAGCCGCGCTTCGCCGCCTACCTCGTCGGCGCGCTGCTCCCGATGGGCGTAGCCGTCGCCATGTTCATCCGCGCCATCTTCGCCGCCGACGCCCACGACCGCGGACTCTCGCTCTGAGCGCACAAACTCCGAGCTCCAGCAGAGCGTCCGCGCGCGGGGTTCGCGGGTCGGGGT
>DASPGF010000369.1:0-6508 GCA_035620755.1 Myxococcota bacterium | reverse complement strand
AAGGTTCCGATCCTCTACACCAGCGTGCTGTTGCGCGACTGGCGGGCGTGGCAGAAGCTCGGGATCGGCGGCGTCTCCGCGCCGGGCAGCTACCACGCGCTCGCGATGCTCGACTTCCCGGTGAGCTTCGGGGGTTTCCGCTTTTCGCGTGCGCCCGAGGAGCCGATCGTGGTTCACATGGAGCACTTCGCGACGCGGCCCGACGCGGGACCGACGCGGCGCGAGCAGTACCGCGCGGGGCGTCACGCGCTGCTCGCGACGCCGTTCGAGGCGATCGAGCGCGAGATCCGCCGCCAGCTCGCCGGGATGCTCGGCGGCGGCGGCTTCGATCCGGCGCGCGACATCGCGGCGATCACCGTCAACCGCTGGGCGCACGGCTACGCGTACTGGTACGACGTCGTCGGCGATCCAGCCTACGAGCCGGGCTCGTACCCGAACGAGATCGGCCGCCAGCGCTTCGGGCGGATCGCGGTCGCGAACTCCGACGCGGCCGGCCGCGCCACCCTCGACGCGGCGATCGACGAGGCAAAGCGCGCGGTGGGCGAGCTCACGGGGTAGCGATCGGGCTCGCTCAGTCGGCCTGCTCGAGCTCGAAGTGAACCGGAACCTCGAGCAATCCATACACCCAAGGCAGCGGTCCCGCGGCCTCGACCGCGCGCACGGCGGATGCGTCGAGGCGTCCGTCGCCGCTCGACTGCACGACGCGAACGTTGCGCGGCGCGCCCGCGGCGTCGATCTCGAAGCGAACCAGGGCCTCGCCGTCGGTCGCGAGCAGACGCGCGAGCGGCGGATACTCGAGCGAGCGCTGGATGCGCTCGCGGATCACCGCGAGCCGCTCGGCGACGCTCGGAGCCTGCGGCAGCGCATCCTCGAACGGCGCGCTCAGCGCGGCGATCTCGCTCGAGTCCGCGAGCGCGGCCGGCGCGCCGAGCAGCGAGAGCGCACAAGCGAGGGCGAGGTGGCCGCGCGCGCGCGGCCGATGCGACCCGTGTCCGTGCATCGAAGCCTCCAGCTGCTCCAGCGAAAGAGGGCGATGGAGCGTCTGGGCCGGGATGCGCGGAGGGCCGAGACACCGCATCGCTGCTCCTTCTCCTCGAAGAACAGCGTGCGTGGTCGCGCTCGGGCGGGTTTCCTGGCTGATGGGTCTCCGCGCGGGGCGTCAGGCCCTGCGCGCTCGCGCCACCCGCGCCTTCCCGGACTGCGAGACTTCGCTCACTCCGGTGGCTCGTTGCGAGTGGCGCTCCCCAAACACAGTGGCGGGTCCGCGGCCGATTCTCACGGCCTTCCCTCGTACCCGGGCGCGTATTCGACTCCTAGGTACCGCTCGGCCGAAGCCGGGTCAAGGCCCGCGCGACGCGGCGCGATTCTGCACACCGCGGCCGCAGTCGGGTCGAGGCCCGCGCGCCGCGGCCCGATTCCGCACGCTGCGCTCGCGCGAGCTGATACGATCCGAGCGAATGGACGGGCCGATCCTGCACGCGTGGCGGGTCGCCGCGACGGGCGCGGCGTTCGCGATCTTCGGACTCGGAGGTCTCGCGCTCGCGGTGTTCGCGTTTCCGCTGCTCGGCGCGCTGCCCGCCGCCGACGCGCTCGCGCGCAAGCGGCGCGCGCAGCGGCTCATCCACCACAGCTTCCGCGCATTCATGGCCTACATGCGCATCGCGGGCCTCACCGAGATCCGCGTGAAGGGCGTCGAGCGGCTGCGCGAGCCCGGCCCGCGGCTGATCGTCGCCAATCATCCGACGCTGCTCGATGTGGTCGTGCTCGGCACGCTGCTGCCGCAGCTCGACTGCGTGGTCAAGCGCGCGGCGTCGATGAATCCGTTCATGCGCGGCGTCATCGCGGCGGCGGGCTACATCCCGAATGACGGCGGCGAGGCGCTCGTCGAGCGCTGCGTCGAGTGCATCGATCGAGGTGGCTCGCTGCTGATCTTTCCCGAGGGAACGCGCTCCCCCGAGGGAGGACTCGGCTCGTTCCAGCGAGGCGCGGCTCAGATCGCGCTGCGCAGCGGCCGACCGCTGCTGCCGATCTCGATCCGCTGCGATCCGCCGACGCTGATGCGCGGCCAGAAGTGGTACGACGTTCCGCCGCGCAAGATGCAGTTCTCGATCGAGGTCGGCGAGCCGATCGATGCGCCGCGCGTGCGAGCGGGTGAATCGCGCGCGCTCGCCGCGCGGCGCCTGACCGCGGAGCTGCGTGACTTCTATGCGAAAACGCTGCAATATCCAGCGGCGTGAGTGCTCTGCGCGAGCGGGGCGGGCCCTCGCGGCCGCAAGGCCGCGCGCACGCTCGGCGGCCCGCCGGAGCGAGCGCCCGGGCGGCGCGCGCAGCGCCTAGGGGACGGGCATGCAGTCGAAGGACGAGATCGCGAAGTGGGTGATCGAGATCGTCTCCCGCGAGTTCGGCATCGACGCGGGCGCGCTCCATCTCGACACGCGCCTCGCGGAGGATCTCGATCTCGACAGCATCGACGCGATCGACATGGCGGTGCGGATCGAGGAGAAGTGCCGGGTGGTGCTCGGCGGTGCGGATCTCCAATCGATCGAGACGCTCCAGGACGTCGTCGATTTCATCCATGAGCGCATCTAGCGCGAGACGATGCCCGCGCTAGCCGCGGGCGCGGCAGCCCGGGCCTCGCGCCCGCGCGCGCGAGGCGAGCCGCGCCGCGAAGCGACGCGCTGGAGCCAGGTCGCCGAGCGCGGCTCGCTCTGGGGCATGCGCATCACCGCGGGCTGCTATCGCTGGCTCGGGCCGCGCGCGTGCGAGCTCCTCGTTCACGCGATCGTCGCCTACTTCTATCTCACCGATCGCCGCGGCCGGCGCGCCTCGCTCGCCTATCTGCGGCGCATCTACGCGACGCCCGAAGGGCGCGATGCGCTCGGGCGGCCGCCGGGTCGCTGGCAGAGCTTCCTCCACTACCGCGAGTTCGCGCTGTCCATCTCGGACCGCATCGGCATCTGGTTCGGGCGCGCGGGCGACTTCGAGTTCGAGATGGTCGGTGAAGAGCACCTCGACCGCATCGCCGAGCAGGGGCGCGGCGCGATCCTGATCGGCGCGCACCTCGGCAGCTTCGACGCGCTGCGCCTGCTCGCCGAGCGCAAGCGCTCGCGCGTGAACGCGCTGATGTTCACCGCGAACGCCGAGCGCATCAACGCGCTGTTCCGCGAGCTGTCGCCCGACGTCGATGCGCGCGTGATCGAGGTCGATCCCGAATCGATCGATTCGGTGTTCGCGATCCGCGAGTGCCTGCGCCGCGGGGAGCTGGTCGCGATCCTCGGCGATCGCGTCGAGCCCGCCGAGCAGCACCGCTCGCTGTCGACTCCGCTGCTCGGCGCTCCCGTGAAGCTGCCGCAGGCGCCGTTCCTGCTCGCCGCGCTGCTCGACTGCCCCGTGCTGCTGATCCTCGCGCTGCGCGAGCGCAGCGGGCGCTACGCGGTCTTCGCCGAGAAGCTCGCGGAGCGCGTGTCGCTGCCGCGCCACGAGCGCGAGCAGCGCATCGCCGAGCTCGTCGCCGACTACGCGCGGCGCCTCGAAGCCTACTGCGCGCGCTATCCGTATCAGTGGTTCAACTTCTTCGACTACTGGGAGGACGCGGCGCGATGAGCCGGCGCGTTGTCGTCACCGGCATGGCGGGACTGAGTCCGATCGGCCTCGAGTGGAAGGCCGTGCGCGAGGCGCTGCGCAGCGGCCGCTCGGGAGTCAAGCGCATCGACGACTGGGACGACGTCGAGGGTCTGCGCACGCGCGTGGGCGCGCCCGTGAGCGAATTCGAGGTGCCGGCCGATTACCCGCGCAAGAAGACGCGCACCATGGGTCGCGTCTCGCTGCTGTCGACGCGCGCCGCGGAGCTCGCGCTGCGCGACGCGGGCCTGCTCGACGATCCCGTGATCCAGAGCGGCCGAACGGGCGTGAGCCACGGCTCGAGCTCCGGCAGCCCGCCCGCGATCGGCGTCTACGCCCACCAGCTGTTCGCCGCTCAGACCACGCGCAGCATCGGCGCGAACGATTTCCTGCAGTTCATGAGCCACACCACCGCTGCGAACATCGCCAACTTCTTCGGCGTACGCGGGCGGATCATCCCGACCTCGAGCGCGTGCACGTCGGGCAGCCAGGGCATCGGCTACGCGTTCGAGTCGATCCGTTACGGCCAGCAGGACGTGATGCTCGCGGGTGGGGCCGAAGAGCTCGCGCGCATGGATGCGGTGATCTTCGACGTGCTGCTCGCGGCGTCGACCCGCAACGCCGAGCCGCAGCGAACGCCTCGACCGTTCGACGTCGCGCGCGATGGAACCGTGGTCGGCGAGGGAGCGGGTTGCTTCGTGCTCGAGGAGCTCGAGCGCGCGCGTGCGCGCGGCGCGCACATCCACGCCGAGCTGATCGGCTACGGCACCAACTGCGACGGCCAGCACTTCACGAGTCCCGATCCCGAGGGCATGGAGTGCGTGATGCGGCTCGGCCTCGCCGACGCAGGCATCGACGCGTCCGCGGTCGACTACGTGAACGCGCACGGCACGGGAACCGAGGCGGGCGACATCGCCGAGAGCCGCGCCACGCTCGCGGTGTTCGGTCGCCACACGCCGTTCGGCAGCCTGAAGGGACACCTCGGCCACACGCTCGGCGCGTGCGGCGTGCTCGAGGCGTGGATGACGATCGAGATGATCAACGAGGGCTGGGTCGCGCCGACGCTCAACCTCGACGAGCTCGACGAACGCTGCGCGGAGATCGACTACGTGCGCGGCGCGCCGCGCGCGCTCGACGCCGAGATCGCGGTGAGCAACAACTTCGCGTTCGGCGGCGTCAACACCTCGCTCGTCTTCAAGCGCTGGAGCGCGTAGCGGCCTCGCGCTCGCGGCGCGCCTGGTAGGCGAGCGAGCGACGGCCGTTCGCGCTCGCGCTCGGCGGAAACAGCGCGCGGAACGCGCGGTCGATCCAGCCGTCGCCGTAGTAGCGGAACCAGATCTTGCGGAGCACGAATTCGCCCACGAGCAGTGCAGCGACGAAGAGATGCGCGATGAGCCCGCAGTAGAGCGCCCACCACGAGAGCGGCGCCGCGAGCGCGAGGATCAACGCGCAGAGCGCGTTTGCGGCGAGGAACGCGCACCACGCGATCGTCACCTTGCGGCAGTACGGCAGCGTGAAGTCGGGGAGATCGTCCTCGACGATGCGCGCGAAGCGCTCGATCATCGGCATTCCGCGCCGCAGGCTCGACGCGAAGGTCCATAGCAGATACAGGCTCGCGATCACGGGCAGGAACAGCAGCAGCGTCGAGTCGCCGGTTGCGAGCGATGCCGCGAGCAGGATCGCGAGCCCCGCGTGCTCGCGCAGCAGCTGCGCGATCTCGCGCGCCGAGCCGCGCAGCCGCAGCGCGATCGAAGCGGCGTAGAGCGCGAGTAGCAGCAGCGCGAGCGAGCGCGCGCCGAGGCGCGAATAGCCGAGGTAGACGATCAGCGGATAGCTGAGGAGCAGGATTCCCTGGAGCGCGCGCGGTAGCGCGCGCGTTGCGCGCGGCGCGGCTTTGGACAGCGCAGCGCTTCTGTGGTAGTCGCTAGTCGTGGCCACGGCGATCCAGAGCGTAGCGATTGTCGGCGATGGGCCCGCGGGGTCGACGCTCGCGGCGCTGCTCGCCAAGCGCGGCGTCCGGGTCGGGCTGTTCTCGCGCGGCCGTCCGAAGCCTCCGTTGATCGGCGAGTCGATGGTGCCCGCGCTCGTGCCGATCCTGCGCGAGCTCGGCGTCGAGGAAGAGGTCGCGTCCTACAGCGTGTTCAAGCCCGGCGCGACCTTCACCGTGCACTCGGGCGAGCGCCTCGAGATCGACTTCGAGACGGTGCGCGGGCGCGCGCCCGGCTACGCGTACAACGCGCCGCGCGACCGCTTCGACGCGACGCTGCTCGCGGCCTGCGCGAAGCACGGCGCGCAGATCTTCGAGGCGAGCGCGCGGCTCGAGCGCGCGCCCGACGGCGGTACGCGGCCCGAGCGCGCGCGGGTGCGGCTCTCCGCGGCGACGATCGCCGAGACCGACGGCTTCTTCCGCACGCCGCCGGATTTCATCGTCGACGCGAGCGGGCGCTCGCGGCTGATCTCGCAGCTGCTCGGGCTGCCCGAGCGGCGCGGCAGCCGGCGCGACACCGCGCTGTTCGCGCACTGCACGGGGGTGCGCATCGACCGCGAGGGGCACGTCCACACCGATCGCCTCGAGCGCGGCTGGGCGTGGCGGATTCCGCTGCCCGAGCGCGTCTCCGTAGGGGTGGTGGTCGATCCGTCGGTGCTGCGCGAGTACGGCGACCGACCCGAGCAGCAGTACGACGCGATCCGGCGCGCGGATCCCCAGCTCGCGGCGACAGCGGGAGGCGCCGAGCGGATCACGCCCGTGTTCAAGTTCACCAACTACCAGCTCGTGACGAGGCGCGGCATCGGCCCGGGCTGGGCGCTCGCGGGCGACAGCCTCGGCTTCATCGACCCCGTGTTCTCGAGCGGCGCGTTCCTCGCGATGGACGGCGCGGCGCGGCTC
>DASPGF010000368.1:0-4347 GCA_035620755.1 Myxococcota bacterium | reverse complement strand
AGTAGGAAAAATAGTGGAAGCTGCGCTGCTGCAGCAGCCGCACGAACAGCCAGATCGCGGCGACGCCCGACACGAGCGCGGCTGCGCCCGCGATCGCGAGCGGCGCGACCAGGCCCGCGGGCGTTGCGCCGACCTCGGGGAGCGCGCGCAGCGCCGCACCGACGATCGCGATCACGCTCATCAGGAACGAGAACTCGGCCGCCGCGCGCGGCGCAATTCCGAGCGCGAGCGCCGCGCACACGGTCGTTCCGCTGCGCGACACGCCCGGGGCGATCGCGAACGCCTGTGCGCAGCCGATCAGCAGCGCCGCGCCCCAGCCGGGCTCGCTGCGCGTCGCGGCGGCGAGCGTGCGGCGCGTGGTCCAGAGGATCGCGCCCGTGATCAGGAAGCCGACGCCCGCCGCGGCCGGCGACTCGAACAGCGAATCGAGGAAGTCGCCCGCGATCAGCACGACCACGACCGCAGGCACGGTCGCCACGCCGAGCTTGAGCCCGTAGCGCAGCGCCTCGGAATCGCCGCGCAGCGCGCCGGCCACCAAGCCGCCGACCCGCTTGCGGTAGAAGACCAGCACCGAAGCGAGCGTCGCGACGTGAACGACGATCTCGATCAGGATTCCGCTCTGCTCGATGCCGAGCAGCGTCTGCAACACAACGAGGTGTCCCGAGCTCGAGACCGGCAGGAACTCCGTGAGACCCTGCACGAGACCCAGGATGAGCGCCTCGAGACCCGTGAGCCCCGTCGAGCCGGTCGCCAGCCCCGTCCATCCCATCACGCCCGTCAAACGGCCTCCCCGATGCTCGTCGGCTGCTGCTCGGCGCTGCGCGGGAAGTAGCGGGGCCGAGTCGCGCCCCCCTCGCGAACTCTGCCGCCGATCCTATCGAATGCGCCCGGCCGGAGGTAGACACCGGCCGCGCGCTGCGGGCTCCGGTACGCGCTGCGCTTTTGTGGTAGAAACACGCTCGGACCGCGGCGCCGCGCGGCGTGCCGCGGCATCCGATCGAGCGAGGAGACGCCTTGATCATCGCCTGTCTCGATCTGGAGGGGGTGCTGATCCCCGAGATCTGGGTCGGCGTCGCCGAGCGCACGGGCATCGACGCGCTGCGCCGCACCACGCGCGAAGAGCCGGATTACGACCTGCTCATGAAGCAGCGCATCGAGATCCTCGCGAAGCACGGGCTCGGACTGCCCGCCATCCAGCAGGTGATCGCGTCGATGCGCCCGCTTCCAGGCGCGCTCGAGTTCCTCGGCTGGGTCCGCGAGCGCTACCAGCTGATCATCCTCTCCGACACCTTCTACGAGTTCGCGCGCCCGCTGATGCGCCAGCTCGGCTATCCGACGCTGCTCTGCCACAGCCTCGAGGTCGACGACGCGGGCCGGATCGTCGATTACCATCTGCGCCAGGCCGACCCCAAGCGGCGCAGCGTGCAGGCGCTCCGCGGTCTGAATCTGCGCGTGATCGCCGCGGGGGATTCGTACAACGACACGGCCATGCTGCTCGAGGCCGACGCGGGAATCCTGTTCCGGCCGCCCGACAACGTGGTGCGCGAGTTTCCGCAGCTGCCCGTGGCGAGGGACTACGACGAGCTGCGAACGGCCTTTCGCACCGCAGAGGAGCAAGCACCATGACCAGCGTTCAGCGATTCTTCCGGCACGCGACACTCGCGCTCGCGCTCGTCGCGTTCGCGTGCGGCGGCGGCGAGGAGCGCCCCGCGGCGTCGCAGCCCGCGCCTGCCGCACCGGCCGAAGCACCCCAGGAGCGAGCCCCCGCACCGGCCGACGCCGCGCCCGCGGCCGCCGATTCAGCAGCGGGCGACGCTGCGCCGGCTGCGGCCCAGGCCGCCGCGCCCGACGCGAAGGCGGGCGAGGCCGACTACCAGATCTTCTGCGCGTCGTGCCACGGCCCAAAGGGCGCAGGCGACGGGCCGGTCGCGCAGGCGCTCGATCCCAAGCCCGCGCACCACAACGACGGCAACTACATGAACCCGCTCACCGACGACTATCTGTTCAAGGTGATCAAGTTCGGCGGCGCGTCGGTCGGCAAATCGGCGATGATGGCGCCTCTCGGCGGCTCGCTGTCGGATGCGCAGATCCGCAACATCATCGCGTACATCCGCACCCTCGCGGATCCGCCCTATCGACCCTGACGCGGCGGTTGCTGTACTAGCGCAGGAACAATCGGTAGGCGGGATTGTCGGTCTCTTCCGTGTAGGGATAGGCGAGCTCCTTGAGGAAGCTCTCGAACGGGCCGCGCTGCGAATCGGGAACCTGGATCCCCACGAGCACGCGGCCCACCGCGGAGCCGTGATTGCGATAGTGGAAGAGCGAGAGGTTCCAGTCGGGGTGCATCGCGGTCAGGAAGCGGCGCAGCGCTCCGGGGCGCTCGGGAAACTCGAAGCGGAACACGCGCTCGTCGCGCAGGCCTTCGGCGCGCCCGCCGACGAGGTGGCGCGCGTGCAGCTTGGCCATCTCGTTGTCGCTCATGTCGACGCACGCGTAGCCACGCTCCTCGACCTGCGCGAGCAGCTCCGCGCGCGCCGACCCGCGGCCGTCGAGCTGGATGCCCACGAACACGTGCGCAGCGCTCGCGTCGACATAGCGGTAGTTGAACTCCGTGACCGCGTGGTCGCCGATCGCGTCGCAGAACGCGCGGAAGCTGCCCGGCCGCTCGGGGATCGTCGCCGCGAAGATCATCTCGCGCCGCTCGCCGAGCTCGGCGCGCTCGGAGATGTGGCGCAGCCGGTGGAAGCCGATGTTCGCGCCGCTCACGACGGCGACGAGCGACGCGCCGCGCGCCGGCTTCGACTCGGCGTACTTCTTGATTCCCGCGACCGCGAGCGCGCCCGCAGGCTCGGCGATGGTGCGCGTATCCTCGAAGATGTCGAGGATCGCCGCGCAGATCTCGTCCGTGTCGACACAGATCACAGCATCGACACACTTGCGCGCGATCTCGAACGGCTGCTCGCCGACCTGGCGCACGGCGACGCCGTCCGCGAACAGCCCGACCCGATCGAGCACCGTGCGCCGGCCGTCGCGCAGCGCGGCGTGCAGGCACGCGGCGTCGACGGGCTCGACGCCGATGACTGCGATCTCCGGCCGCCTGGCCTTCACCCAGGCCGCGATGCCCGCGATCAAGCCGCCGCCGCCGACGGGCACGAAGATCGCCTCGATCGGCTCGGGATGCTGGCGCAGGATCTCGACGCCGATCGTGCCCTGGCCCGCGATCACGTCGGGATCGTCGTAGGCGTGGACGGGCACGAGCTTTTCTTCGATCTCGAGCCGCCGCGCGAGCTCGTGCGCCTCGTCGTAGCTGTCGCCGTGCAGCACGACGTCGGCGCCGAGCGCGCGAACCGCTTCGACCTTGATCGCGGGCGTCGTCACGGGCATCGCGATGCGCGCGCGGATCCCGAGCTCGCGCGCGGCGAGCGCGACGCCCTGCGCGTGATTTCCCGCCGAGGCCGCGACCACGCCGCGCGCGGCGCTGTCGCGCGGCAGCCGCGCGATCTTGTTGTAGGCGCCGCGCAGCTTGAAGCAGAAGATCGACTGCAGATCCTCGCGCTTCAGGAAGACGCGGCTGCCGAGCCGCGCGGAGAGCCGAGGCGCGAGCTCGAGCGCGGTCTCGCGCGCCACGTCGTAGACGCGCGCGCTCTGTATCCTCTCGATCAGCGAATCGGACATGGCGTGACCGCAAAGGTTACACGAGGCCCCCGATCGCAGCCGACCCCCGGCGCTGCGCGGGCTACTCGGTGTGCAGCGCCTCGATCGGCTCGAGCGCGGCTGCGCGGCGCGCAGGCGCGACCCCCGACGCGACGCCCGTCACCACGCTCATCGCGATCGCCGCGAGCACGAAGTCGATCGGCGTCTCGACCGGCAGCGAGGGCAGGAACGCGCGCAGGCCGAGCGCGGCCGCGAGCCCCGCGGCGACGCCGAGGCTGCCGCCCACCGTCGTCAGCAGCACCGCCTCGAGCAGGAAGATGCGCTGGATCTGCTCGCGCGTCGCGCCGACCGCCATCATCAGGCCGATCTCCGAGACGCGCTCGCCGACCGAGATCCACATCATCGTGAAGATCCCGACCGCGCCGACGAGCAGCGAGATGCCCGCGATGAAGCTCACCGCGATCGTGATTCCGTTGATCACGCGCCCGAACACGTCGAGCATCGCGGTCTGCGTGGTGATCGTAAAGTCCTCGTGGCCGCGGTGCCGATCCGTGAGCAGCGCTCGCACCTGCTCCTCGACGATGTCGACGAGGCCGCCGTGCGAGAACGCGACGTCGACCTCCGTGAGGTCCTCCATGTTGAACATGCGCATCGCGAGCGCGACCGGGATGTAGACCGCGTCGTCGAGGTCGA
>DASPGF010000367.1:0-3950 GCA_035620755.1 Myxococcota bacterium | reverse complement strand
CTCCAGGCGCTGCTCGGCGACGCCGTGCAGCGCGTGCAGCGCATCAGCGCGGCGACGCGAGTCGTCGCCTGGGTGTGCCGCGACGGCGGCGCGCCCTACGTCGCGGCGGCCGCCTTCCGCGGTGATCCGCCGCTCGCACCCGACGCGTCGGAGCTCCACTGTCTGTCGACGCTTCCGGGGGTGACGCCCCTCGACGGCAGCGCGGATCGGCTCGCGCTCGGCCGTCGCCACGGCGTGTCGGTCGCGCTGCCGATCCCCCACGAGCCGGGCGAGGCCGCGGTGGTGCTGCTGCTCGGCCCGGAGCAGCCCGCACCGCGCGTGCTCGCGCAGCTCAAACGCGAGGCACAGCGGCTGCGCGCGCCGATCGCGAGCGCGCTCGCGGTCGCGCGCGTCGAGCGCCTCGACCGCAGCGTCCAGCAGCTCAATCGGCTCGCCTCGCTCGGCGCGCTCGCAACGGAGATCGCGCACGAGATCCGTAACCCGCTGGTGTCGATGAAGACGTTCCTGCAGCTGCTCCCCGAGCGCTGGGGAGATCCGGATTTCTCGGAGTCGTTCCTCGCGCTCGTGGCCGACGAGCTGCGCCGCATGGAGCGCCTGCTCGACCTCGTGATCGAGCACGCTCGACCGGGCGGGGATAGCGCCGACCACCGGCCCACCGACGTCGGGCCCGCGATCGCGGCGAACCTGTCGCTGCTCGAGCACCGTGCGCGCAAGCGCGACGTCGCGCTCGAGGCGAGCGCTGCGCGCGACCTGCCCGCGATCGCGCTGAGCGAGGACCGGCTGCGGCAGGTGCTGCTCAATCTGCTGCTCAACGCGATCGACGCGACGCCGCCTGGCGGTCGCGTCAGCGTGAGCGCGAAGCGCGTCGGCGATTCGGTCGAGATCGCGGTCTGCGACGACGGCCCCGGCATCCCTCCCGAGCTGCGCGGCGAGATCTTCGAGCCGTTCTTCTCGACGCGCGCGCACAGCGCGGGCGGCCTCGGGCTCGCGATCGCGCGCCGCATCGTGCGCGACGCGGGCGGCGAGCTCCGCGTGCGCGCGCGCCGCGCGGGCGGAGCGGAGTTCGCGCTGCGCATCGCGGCCGCCGAGCCGCCCGACCCGCCGGCGGCGCGCGAACCGGAATGAGCGGGAGCGCGCAGCCCAAGCGCGGCTTCCGGGTCGTCGTGTCGAAGGAGCGCTTCGCGCTGCCGAGCGGTCGCGTGCTCGAGCTCGACATCGTCAAGCACCCGGGCGCTGCCGCGATCGTGCCGTTCGCGTCGGAGCGCGACGTGCTGCTGATCCGCCAGTACCGCCACGCGACGCGCGGAACCATCCTCGAGGTGCCGGCCGGCAAGATCGATCCGGGCGAGGCGCCCATCGACACGGCCGCGCGCGAGCTCGAGGAAGAGGTCGGCCAGCGCGCGCGCCGCATCGAGGCGCTCGGCAGCATCTGGACCACGCCGGGCTTCACCGATGAGAAGATCCACCTGTTCGCAGGCTTCGAGCTCGAGCCCGCCGATTCGCGGCCCGAGGACGACGAGATCATCGAATCGTTCCGGATCGCGCTCGACGACGCGCTGCAGCTGATCTGGCGCGGCGAGCTCACGGATGCGAAGAGCGCGCTCGCGCTGATCCACGCCGCTCGGCGGCTGGGGCGGCTCGCGTGAAGCTCGGCGTGGCGTTCGGCTGGTACACCCACTCGTGGGAGACGCTGCTCGAGCTGGTCGAGTGCGCGGAGGCCCATGGCTACACGGCTGCGTACGTCGACGGCGACGTCTCGATGCTCGGCAGCTCGCGCGAGATCGACGTGCTCGACGGCTGGACGGCGACGGTTGCGCTGCTCGCGCGCACGCGCCGCATCGAGATCGGGTCGATGCGCCTCGTCCATCACTGGAACGCCGCGCGACTCGCCCAGGCGGTGGCGAGCGCCGAGCGCATCGCACCCGGCCGGCTGCGTTTCCTGATCTCGATCGGCGACCGCCCGCACGACGACCGCTTCGGCTTCGAGCGCGCGAGCGCCGCCGAACGCGTCGCGTGGCTCGACGAGACGCTCACGGCCGTGCGCGCGCTCTGGCGCGGCGAGGCCGTGAGCGCGCGCGGCCGCTTCGTGCGCCTCGACGGCGCGCGCATCCAGCCGGTGCCACCCGGCGGTCGCATTCCGATCGCGATCGCGGCGCGCCGGCCGAAGCTGCTCGAGCTCGTCGCCGCGCACGCCGACTGCTGGGAGATCAACCTTCCGCCGCTGCCGGATCGCGTCGCCGAGGCGAGCGCGCAGCTCGAGCGCGCCTGCCGCGCGCGCGGGCGCGATGCGTCGGAGATCGCTCGCTCGATGTGGCTATTCACGCGCGTCGAGAGCGGGCGCGATGCCCCGAGCCTGCTCGCCGAGTACCGCCGTCTCAACCCCTGGTTCGGGGATCTGACGGACGCGGAGTGCGGCGCCGCGATGCTGGTCGGCAGCGCCGGGGATTGTCGCGACAAGCTGCGCTGGCTCGCCGACGCGTTGCGGCTGGATCTTCCCGTGCTCGACCTCTCCGGCCTCGACGCAGCGGCGAGCCGGACTACGCTCAAGCGGTTGGCCCCAGCAGCGCCTGGTTGACGCGGTCGCCGCGGCTCCATGGCCTCTGAACCCAGGAGACTCTAGGACGTGTATGGACGCGGCTACCAGCCGGGCTTCGGCATCGGACCCCCGATCACGCCCCCGATCGTCAAGCAGATCCTGATCGCGAACGCGGCGGTCTTCGTGCTGCAGCAGATCTTCCCGATGCTGACGGCGGTCGCGTCCGTGGTGCCGATCGGCTTCTGGCAAGCGGGATTTCTCTGGGAGCCGTTCACCTACATGTGGCTGCACGCGAGCTTCGGCCACATCGCGATGAACATGTTCATGCTCTGGATGTTCGGCTCCCAGCTCGCGTTGGCCTGGGGGCCCAAGCGCTTCCTGCGCTACTACCTGATCTGCGGCGTCGGCGCGGGTCTGATCATCGCGACCTACCCGTATCTCGTGATGGCCGTCCATCCCGAGCTCCTGCAGTCGCAGACACTCGGAGCATCCGGCGCGATCTACGGCGTGCTGCTCGCCTATTCGCTCACCTGGCCCGATCGCACCATCATGCTGATCTTTCCGCCCGTCGCGTTTCGCGCGATCTGGCTGATCCCCGGCCTGTTCCTGATGTCGATGATGTTCCCGAGCGGGCAGAACATCAGCCACATCGGACATCTCGGCGGCGTGATCGTCGGCTGGCTCTACCTGCGCCGATCGGGCGGTGCGGGCGCGCTGTTCTCGTTCAGCCAGCTGCGCTCGCGCTGGAAGCGCCACCAGATGAGGCGCAAGCTGCGCGCGCTCCACTACGAGGAATTCGAGGCGCGGCGCCGCGAGCGCGAGGACGAGGATCGCCGCTTCCACTGAGCGGTCGCGCGTTCGGAAAAGACACGGATCCGGATCAGCGGCGCGGCGGATGCCACTGCGGATCGGTGACGCGCCGCGGACGACGCCGCTGCGGATCGGGAGCGCGGGCGACACGACCGCGGATCGGGAGCTCGCCCGCCCCGCTCAGCGACCGACGCTGTATTGGATCTCCACGCCCTCGTGATCGAACAGCACGCCGCTCGGGTGGATGGCTTCGACGACCAGCGGGCCGTAGGCGTCGCCGACCCGCAGGCGCACCTCCTCGCCGCTTTCGATCGATCGCACGATCGCGAGGCGGCGCTCGGCATCCGGATGCCAGATCGTCCGCGCGACGGTGAGCTCGGGAAGCGCGGCGCGCGCGACGCCCGGCTCGCGACGCCCGGCGCTCTCGGCCGAAGCGGGAGGCGCGGCGTCGGGAGCCGAGCGCGTGGCGGATCCGGCGATCGTGCGAGCCGCGGGCTCGGCAGCCACGGCGGGCTGCGCCGAAGCGCGCTTCGCGGCAGATGGCGGGGTCGCAGCAGCCGCGGACGTCGCAGCAGCTGCGGCGGTCTCGGCGCGCACAGGCTTC
>DASPGF010000366.1:0-6205 GCA_035620755.1 Myxococcota bacterium | reverse complement strand
GATCGCGTGCGCGCCGATCGCCCTGGGTCGAGGCGGTGGCCGGGCGGGCGCGTACCAAGGGGGCGACGGAACGGTGGAGGCCACGAGCAGAGCGGAGCAGGGCGGCGCGCGCGTGCTCGTCACGGGCGCGAGCGGCTACGTCGGCGGTCGGTTGCTGCAGGCGCTCGAGGCGCGGCGCAATCCGCTGCGCTGCCTCGCGCGCACCCCCGAGTCGCTGCGCGCGCGCGTCGCACCCGACACCCAGGTGTTTCGAGGCGACGCAGTCACGGGGGAAGGCCTCGCAGAAGCATTGCGCGGCGTCGATACCGCCTACTACCTGATCCACTCGATGGGAGCGAAGGCGGGCTTCGAGACCGCCGACCGGAGTGCAGCACGAAACTTCGGCGCGGCGGCGCGCGAGGCGGGTGTCGCGCGCGTGATCTATCTCGGCGGGCTCGCGGACGAGAGCGCGGAGCTCTCGCCGCATCTGCGCAGCCGGATCGAGGTCGGCCGTGTGCTGCGCGAATCCGGCGTGCCCGTGATCGAGCTTCGCGCATCGGTGGTGATCGGATCCGGAAGCCTCTCGTTCGAGATGATCCGCTCGCTCGTCGAGCGCCTCCCGGTGCTCGTGACACCGCGCTGGGTCTCGATGTCCGCGCAGCCGATCGGGATCGAAGACCTGATCGCCTACCTGCTCGAAGCGCTCGAAGTCGATCCGCGCGGCAATCCGATCTTCGAGATCGGCGGCGCCGATCGCATGTCGTACCGCGACCTGATGCGCGAGTACGCGCGCCAGCGCGGGCTGCGCCGCGCGATGATCCCCGTGCCGCTGCTCACACCGTGGCTGAGCAGCCTGTGGCTCGGCCTCGTGACGCCGCTCTATGCGCGCGTCGGCCGCAAGCTCATCGACAGCATCCGGCAGCCGACCGTGGTGCGCGATGACGCCGCGCGCCGCGCGTTCCGCGTGGTGCCGAGCGACATCCGCAGCGCGATCCGGCGCGCGCTCGACAACGAGGATCGCGCATTCGCGCAGACACGCTGGTCCGATGCGCTCTCGGCTGCGGGCGTGGCATCGCAAACGTTCGGCGGCGTGCGCGTCGGCGCGCGCCTGATCGATTCGCGCGAGATCGCGGTGCGCGCATCGGCCGAGCAGGCGTTCGCGGCCGTGCGGCGCATCGGCGGCGAGACCGGCTGGTACGCGCACGACACGCTCTGGCGCGTTCGCGGCTGGATCGATCTGCTGCTCGGAGGCGTGGGGATGCGCCGCGGACGCGCGCATCCAGACCGGCTGCGCATCGGCGACACGGTCGACTGCTGGCGCGTGGTCGCGCTCGAGCCCAACCGCAGGCTCGGCCTTTCGGCCGAGATGCGGCTGCCGGGTCGCGCATGGCTCGAGTTCGAGATCGCCGAGCGCGGCGGCGTCGCGCGCATTCGACAGACGGCGATGTTCGAGCCGACCGGTGTCGCGGGCCGGCTCTACTGGTACGGCATCTACCCGCTCCACGCGCTCGTGTTTGGCGGGATGCTGCGCGGAATCGCGCGTGCGGCCGTCGATCGCGAGCGCGCGAATGCGAGCGGCCGCGGTCGGGCCCCGTCCGTTATCGGCGTGTGTCTTGCGCGCGGCCGCGAGGTCCGCGGGCGCGACATGCGCGAGGCGAACGCGCTTCAAGGAGCCCGGCTCCCCTCGAAGGCTGCGAATGGGGGAGGCTCAGCCGCAGCTGCGGGGGGCCGGGCTCCGAGCCGTGCGAACGCCATCGGTGCGCCGCAGCTCGACGGCCGATGATCGGAGGATCGTCCATGCACGGGCAGACACTCGCGCTGATCGCGCTCAACGTCGTGGGTGGCGCGGCGGTGCTCGCGAGCTACGCGATCGGGCTCGCGTCGCAGTCGAGCTCCGGCGCGGCGCTCTGGGGCGGCGTGCCCGCGAGCCTGCGCCCCTATTACACGGTCAACATGCTGCTCGCCGCAGCGGGCTATTTCCTGTTCACGCCCTACATCCTGTTCCGGCTGGACCCCGAGCAGGTGCGCTTCGCGGGCGGCCTCGGTTACGGGATCTTCCTCGCGCTGTACGCGCTGGTGCTGATTCCATCCGCGCTCTGGCTGCCGCTCACGCAGCAGCTGATCGCCCAGCCGAGCGCTTGGCTGTGGGCGCTCGTGCGCGCGGATCTCGCGCTCGTCGCACTCGGCTCGATCGGCCTGCTCTGGGCGCTGATCGCGCTCGGCGCCGACGCGCCCAGGGGGCTCGGCGTCGCGATTGCCGGCCTCGTGCCGTTCTGCGTGCAGACCGCGCTGCTCGACGCGGTGATCTGGCCCGCACTGTTCCCGCGCGCGGGCGGATGAGATCCGCGCACCGATAGGAGGATCGCGATGTTCGGTCTGAGTGTCGCAGAAGCCGGTCGCGTGCCCGACCCGCTGCTTCGAGCGGGAATTCGCGGGCTGTTGCGGCGCCGCCTCGCCGAGATCTCGCACGAGGACTGCGAGGCCGCCGAGGAGGCCAATCGCGCGTTTCGCGACGCACTCCGCGCGAGCCCGATCGCGCTCGTACCCGAGCTCGCGAACGAGCAGCACTATGAGCTCCCGCCTGCGTTCTTCGCGCGCGTGCTCGGCGCGCGGCTCAAGTACAGCAGCGGCCTCTGGTCGGGCGGCACGCGCGATCTCGACGCTGCCGAGGAGGCGATGCTGCGGCTGTGCTGCGAGCGCGCGCAGCTCGTCGACGGCATGCGCGTGCTCGATCTCGGTTGCGGCTGGGGCTCGCTCGCGCTCTGGATCGCCGAGCGTCATCCGCGCTGTCGAGTGGTCGCGGTCTCGAACTCGAAGCCTCAGCGCGAATTCATTCTCGGCCGCTGCGCGAGCCGCGGCTTCGAAAACGTCGAGGTGGTGACGTCCGACGTGAACGACTTCGAGCCCGACGGGCGATTCGACCTCGTGATGTCGGTGGAGATGTTCGAGCACGTGCGCAACTACGAGCGGCTGCTCGCGCGCATCGCCGGATGGCTCGCGCCCGATGGCCGGCTGTTCGTGCACCACTTCGCGCATCGCGAGTTCGCCTATCCATTCGAGACCGAGGGCGACGACGACTGGATGGGCCGGCACTTCTTCTCGGGCGGGTGCATGCCCTCGGACGACCTGCTGCTGCACTTCCAACGCGATCTCGTCGTCGAGCGCAAGTGGCGCGTGAGCGGGCTCCACTATGCGCGGACCGCCGAGGCATGGCTCGAGCGGCTCGACCGCGAGCGCGAGGCGCTGCTGCCGATCCTCGAGGATGTCTACGGCCATGACGACGCCGCGGTGTGGTTTCAGCGCTGGCGGCTGTTCTTCCTCGCCTGCGCCGAGCTGTTCGGCTTCCGGGGCGGCAACGAGTGGTGGGTGACCCACCTGCGATTCGCCCCGCGCGGGGCGGCGCGATGAAGATCGCGATCGTCGGAAGCGGCATCTCGGGGCTGGTCGCCGCGCGGCTGCTGCACGCGCGACACGAGATCTGCGTCTACGAGGCTGCGGATCGCATCGGTGGGCACACGCACACGGTCGAGGTCAGCCACGCGGGCGAGACACACGCGATCGACACGGGGTTCATCGTGTACAACGAGGCCACCTACCCGCTGTTCACACGCCTGCTCGCGAGGCTCGGGGTGGCGACGCAGGCGAGCTCGATGAGCTTCGGGCTGAGCTGCGAGCGCAGCGGTGTCGAGTGGGCGAGCCACGGGCTGCGCTCGCTGTTCGCGCAGCCCGGGAACCTGCTGCGGCCCGCGTTCCTGCGCATGCTGCGTGACGTGCTGCGCTTCAATCGCGAGGCGCGCGGGCTGCTCGAAGCCGGCGACGAAAAGGTCAGCCTCGGCGACTACCTGCGCGGCGCGCGCTATTCGGACGCTTTCGTCGAGCACTACGCGCGCCCGATGGGCGCGGCGATCTGGTCGGCGGACCCGGAGCGCTTGCTCGAGATTCCCGCGCTCACGTTCATGCGCTTCTTCGACAATCACGGCCTGCTCGCCGCGAACCCGTCCCTCGCGTGGCGCACGATTCGCGGCGGCTCTGCGCGCTACCTCGACAAGCTCGTCGCGCCGTATCGCGAGCAGATCCGCACCGGCTGCCGCGTGCGCTGCGTGCGTCGCTCGAGCGACCGCGTGGAGATCCTCAGCGATGCGGGCGTCGACCGCTTCGACCATGTCGTGCTCGCCACGCACAGCGATCAGGCGCTCGCGTTGCTCGAGGCGCCCACGCAGCTCGAGCGCAAGGTGCTCGGCGCGATCCGCTACCAGCGCAACGACGTCGCGCTGCACACGGACGAGAGCATCCTGCCGCACAGCCCGCGCGCATGGGCGAGCTGGAACTACCGCGTGCCGCGTGACGCCCAGTCGCGCGTGGTCGTCACCTACGACATGTCGCGGCTGCAGTCGCTGTCGACGCGCACGCGCTTCCTCGTCACGCTCAACGGCGGCGAGCGCATCGACCCGGCGCAGGTGCTGCGCCGCTTCGTCTACCACCATCCGATCTTCGACCGCGCGGCGATCCAGGCGCAGAAGCTCCATTTGCAGCTCAGCGGGCTTTCGCGCACGCACTTCTGCGGGGCCTACTGGGGCTACGGATTCCACGAAGACGGCGTGCGCAGTGCGATTGCTGCCTGCGCGCCGTTCGGCGCGGGGTTTTGAGGTGCGGAGCTGCGTCTATGAGGGCCGCGTTCGCCACGCGCGCCGGCGCCCGGTCGAGCACGCGTTCGGGTTCCCGCTGTTCATGCTCTACCTCGACCTCGGCGAGCTGCCGGATCTGTTTCGGGGGCGTTGGCTCTGGTCTGCCGCGCGCCCCGCATTCGCTTGGTTTCGGCGGCGCGACCACTTCGGCGACCCCGCTGAGCCGCTCGATCGCTGCGTGCGCGAGCTCGTCGAGGCGCGCACGGGCGCGCGGCCAGCCGGGCCGATCCGCGTGCTCACGCATCTGCGTTACGCGGGCTACCTGATGAACCCGGTGAGCTTCTTCTACTGCTTCGATGCGGCCGACGATCGGCTCGAGGCCGTGGTCGCGGAGGTGAACAACACGCCGTGGGGCGAGCGGCATTGCTACGTGCTGCGCGCGACCCGCTCCGGCGCTGCGGCCGCAGCGCGCTGCACCACGCAGAAGGAGCTCCACGTCTCGCCGTTCATGGCGATGGAGCAGAGCTATCGCTGGACGTTCCGCGAGCCCGCGCGCGAGCTCGCGATCGATGTCGAGAGCTGCGATACGGCGGGCGTGCTGTTCGATGCGTCGTTGCGGCTTGCGCGCCGCGAGATCGGCGCGCGTTCCCTCGCCCGCGCGCTCTCGCGCTACCCGCTGATGACCGCGCAGGTGATCGCGGCGATCTACTGGCAGGCGCTGCGCCTGAAGCTCAAGGGCGCGCCGTTCCATCCGCATCCGCGCACGCGCGACCCGCGGCTGGAGCTGCGCGCATGATGGGCGACGTGCTGGTTCGGACGCCGCCCGTGGCGCGCGCGGAGCCGAGCGCGCTCGATCGCGCCGCGAAGCGGATCGCGCGCAAGCAGCTCGCGTCGATCTGCGGCGGCCGGCTCACGCTCGTCGATGGGGCCCGCCGCGAGCGCTTCGGCGACGCTGCTGCGCCGCTCGCGGCGACGGTGTTCGTCGAGGATCCGCGCTTCTACCGCGCGCTCGCATTCCGCGGCGCGCTCGGAGGAGCCGAAGCGTACCTCAGCGGATGGTGGCGCAGCGACGACCTCGCCTCGGTGGTGAGGATCCTCTCGCGCAGTCGGCGTCTCGTGCGCGACTGGCAGCGCGGGCTCGCGCGTTGGACGCGCCCCGCGCTCGCTGCCTACCACGCGCTGCACCGAAACTCCCGAGCGGGCAGCCGGCGCAACATCGCGGCCCACTACGATCTCGGCAACGACTTCTTCCGGGCCTTCCTCGACCCGACGCTCACCTACTCGAGCGGAATCTTCGAGAGCGCCGACGCGAGCATGGAACAGGCCTCGATCGCGAAGTACGAGCGCGTGTGCGACAAGCTCGGGCTCGGCGCGGGCGACCGCGTGCTCGAGATCGGCACGGGTTGGGGCGGCTTCGCGCTCCACGCGGCGGCCACGCGCGGCTGCTCCGTCACGACGGCGACGATCTCACGCGCGCAGTACGAGCTCGCGCGCGAACGCGTCGCCGCGGCCGGGCTGACGCGACGCATCGAGGTGCTGCTCGCCGACTATCGCGAGCTGCGCGGCCGCCACGACCGGCTCGTCTCGCTCGAGATGATCGA
>DASPGF010000365.1:0-6822 GCA_035620755.1 Myxococcota bacterium | reverse complement strand
CGCAGCCCGGGAGGAGCGGGTCGCTCGTCCGACCTCCGCCGCCGCGGGCCGCTCAGCGCGACGCGCGCGATGCGGCGGCGCGCCGAGCCCCGCACGCGGGGGTCACTCGAACGCGCGGTACTCCTCGGCGCTGAGCCCGAGGTCCTCTCGGCTGAGTCCGGTGCGGAAGCGCGGCAGCGCGGTGGGCTCGCCGCGCGGCAGAGCGCGGCCGGCGGGCACCTCGCCAGCGGGCTCGAGCAGGACCTCGAGCGAGCTGCCATTCGACAGGCAGCGGTAGCGAACCAGCGAAACGACGGGCTCACCGAGCGCCGCGGCCGCGGCCTCGGACTCGCGGCGAAACGACGGGCAGACCAGCACGCTGCGCGCGCCCGCGCCCGGGCGCAGACCGATGTTGGGCGCGAGCTGGATCCAGTCGCGGATGCGCGGCTCGAGCCACGCGCGCTGCGCGACCGCGCGCGCGATCAATTCGAGGTCGTCGCCTTCGGCGCCGACCAGGACCAGCACTGCGCGGCCCGTCGGCTCGACGCCCACGAGGTCGATGCTCGCGTCCGCGCCGAGCACGTTCTCGGCGATCAGCTGGAACGCGGGAACGACTTCGCCGATCCGAACGCGAATCTGCTCGATCAGCTGCGCCCGGCGCGGCGGCTCGGCGAGCTTGAGATCAGCCAACTGCGCAGTCCCTCGCGTCCGCGAGCAGCAGGCTCGCGACGTCCCGAAGCGCGCGCGCGGCGCGCGATTGCGGATGCTCGAGACCGATCGGCCGCTGCGCGACGATCGCGCGGTAGACGTGGAGGTCGTCGAGGAGCAGACCGTAGCTCACGACCGCGTGCCCCAGATAGCACAGCGCGGTGTCGGCGAGCCTCGAGAACGCGCGCTGGGCGTCGTCGATGTGTCGCGCGCCGTGGATCGTGACGCCGATCCGCGGCCCCGGCGAGGCGCCGATCACGCGCTTCGCGAGCCCGTAGCTCTGGCGCAGGCCGTTCGGCTCGGCGGCCGCGAACAGCAGCACCCAGCGCAGCAGCGCGCGTCCATCGGAGGCGCCGTCGAGCCAGTCCGGGGGGACGCGTGCGAGGATCACGCCGCCGTTGATCGCGTCGGGCGCGCGCGACACCGCGAGGTCGAGCGCGGCGCGATTGAGCTCGCGCAGGCTCGCGGCGCGCACGAGCTCGAGCTCCGCGCCGAGCGGGCCGCGGGCCGAGCGCGGCCAGAGCGAAGCGGCTGCCGAGTCGGCGGGCGCGAGCAGCCCGACCGCCGCGCCGAGCCGGGCCAGCTCGACGGCGAGATTCCACGCGAATGCGGCGTGCACGACGTCGCGGTCGCCGATCGGCAGCGCGACGATCGGCAGCGCCGCGGGTCGAAGCTCGCGGCCGGGTCGGCTGCGAGGCGCGGCGCCCGGCGATGTCGTATCGCGCGCAGCTGCGCCGAGCGCTGCGCGAGCCGCCGCGTCGCTGGCGGGCGTGCTGGCGCGGGGCTCAGCGCCAGGTAGCAGATAATCGAGCACGTCTTCGAGTCTTCGCGGCAACTCGCAACCACTCACCCGGTCGCGCGATCACGCGATCACCCGGTCATTCAGGCATTGAGCACTTCGGATCGAGCGCGCCTTTGCACTCGACGACGCGCCGGCCGCACCGGTCGACCTATGCGACCCGCGTCGAATCGCGGCCGATGGGCGACACCGGCTGGGGGGATCGAGTGTTTAGCATCTCGTCAGCTCACCACCAGAACCGAATTGCGACCGCCGACCGAGCTCGACGCAGCCTCCGGGTTCTCGGGATCTTCGCGCCACTCGCCGTCGACGATGTAGCGGTACTGATAGGTTCCCGGCGCGAGCCGAAGGATCTTCGTCCAGACCTTCGTCTCGCCCTCGGATTCGATCGACGATCGCACGCCCTTGTCCGGCACCCAGCCGTTGAAGTCGCCTGCGATGCGCACGTCGTGCGCGTTGGCATCGCGAAATCGCACCACCACCTCCCGCTGCGAGCGCGGGATGGGGTGTTCGCCGGTTGCGAGCCCCGCGTCGCGCCGCACGGGCGGCGACGCTTCGATCTCGACTGCGAGCGCCGCGTGGTCCGCCGCGCCGTTCGCGGACGGAGCGAACGAGGCGATCGGCCGTCCCCGGCTCGCCGCCTCGCGCAGCTTCACGTTGAGCCGGATCACGGTGTCGAAGCACATGTCCTTGAAGGTTTCGCGGATCTCGGCGAGCGTCTCGCGCGAGAAACGCGTGCGGCCGTCGTAGAGGGTCGTGAGCACGTGCACGGCCAGGTCGTGGCCGAGCCGCTCGCTCAGCAGCGCGATCGTCTCGAGCAGCTTCTCGACGCCGTGGATCGCGAAGCGGCTCGTCTCGAGCGGAACGATCACCTCGCCCGCGGCGCGCAGCGCGTTGAAGGTGAGCAGCCCGACGTTCGGCGGGCAGTCGATCAGCGCGT
The DNA here is from genome assembly GCA_035620755.1 of Myxococcota bacterium. GTDB lineage: Bacteria > Myxococcota_A > UBA9160 > UBA9160 > SMWR01 > JACZVU01. Next base: position 4,396 of record DASPGF010000365.1, on the reverse strand, counting down.
AGTCGTAGCGGTCGGCGGGAAGCGCCTCGAGCGCTGCGCTCAGCCGCTCCGTCCGCGCGTCGACGCGCTCGCTCGCGAGCTTCTGCTCGAGCGCGGAGAGCACGATTCCCGAGGGCGCGAGATCGAGCCTCTCGCCCACGCCAACGACGATCGCGCCCAGGCGTTCGCCGCCCGTGGGCTCGGCGAGCACCTCGTAGAGGTTCTCGTCGACCTTCTCGGGATCGATCCCGAGCGCGAGCGTCGCATGCGCCTGCGGATCGATGTCGACGACGAGAACGCGCGCGCCGTCGGCGGCGAGCGCCGCCGCGAGGTTGACGGTGGTGGTGGTCTTCCCGCAGCCACCCTTCTGGTTCACGATCGCGATGACTCGCATTGGCCTCCCCCCGGACGGCGATGGCCGATCGCGTCGCGATCGATCGTCGTCGTTCCTGGCCCAAGCCGCGTCGCGTGCGGCGCGGCCGTGCTTCCGGCGGGACGGTTCGAAGCTAGTCGGTCAATGCGATTTCCAGTTCAACGACGGCGAGTAGCGCCGTGCCATCCCCATCCCACCGAGCCGTGCGTTCGGGCTGCCCAGCCGAGCGGCCCGCCGAACCCTTCCGGGACTTCCAGACCTCTCGATCGCTTCGAGATCCCCCCGATTCCGATCGCGGCGCTCGCTCACGCCACTGCGTCGCGCGGCGCTCCATCACGACGCCGTCCGGCCGCAGGTCGATCTCTCGGCGCTGCGGACGCTTCGCGGCGGCGGCAGCGCTCTCGCGGAGCGCCGCCAATCCTCGACTTCGCGGCCGAACTGCGCGACCTCGAACACCCACTCCTGGCCGGAGACCGCGTCGAAGGCCGTGCCTTCGCGGAATACCAGGACCACGTCGCCGGTTGCGACGAGAACCAGCTCGGCGAGCGGTTGCTTCACGGTGGGGAGCAGACCGCGCAGCGCGCCGATCGAGGCGCGGATCCGCTGCACCGAGACGCCCGAATCGATCAGGCGTTTGGCGGCTTTGAGCGCGACGAGATCTTCGAACGTGTAGCGGCTGTGGCCGCCTGGGGTCTTGGCGCTGGGCTCGACGAGGCCCGTCTGCGACCAGTACTGGAGCTGCCGGCGCGAGATCCCGAGCAGATCCACGACGTCGCGCGTGCGAAAGCGGCCCCTGACGGAATTCATTTGGAATTCACTTGGAATTCACCTGGAATTCACCTGGAGCTCACCCCCGGATCGGCCGGCCTGGGCGCGGCGATCCCGAAGCGATGCATGCGATCGATGATCCCCCACTTTCTCCGCCCGGAAGGGTAGGGGCCAGCTTGCGCGAAAGTCAACCCAGAACGTGGAGAATTTGTTTCGCTTAGGGGTAAAACACGCTGGAATCAGGGGGCTTTCACGCGGTGGTGTCGGATTCGCGACGAGCGGGGCGCTGCGATAGCTTCGGCCGGATGGCGGGGACGGCGGAATCGCAAGGGAGCCGGCGCGATCGCAACGCCGACGCGGAGCCGGCCGCCGAGGCCGAGGCGGAGCCGGCGCCGCGCGCGGCGGCGGATCTCGCGTCGAGCCCCGAGCCCGCTCCCGCATCGGATGCCGCGCCGGACCGGCTGCTCGTCGAAGACACCGGTCAGCGCCGGCCGTTCATGCGGGGCATCATCGTCCACTCGCTGATGGCTCGCGGCATCCCGTTCGAGGAGGCGCACCGAACCGCGAACCGGATTCGCGACCGGCTGCGCGGCCGCTCCGTCGTGCCCAAGGCCGAGATCAGCCAGGCGATCGTCGAGCTGCTCGGTCCGCAGGCTGCGCGCGTCGAGCGCACGGCGCCCGCTGCGGACGAGATCACCATCACGGGCCGCGGTCGCGGCCTGCCGTTCTCGAAGGGCATCCTCTCGCAGTCGCTGCTCGCGGCTGCGATCGAGCCGAACGACGCGTTCGACGTCGCGCGCGAGATCGAGCGCGAGCTCGTGGATCGCCGCGTGCGCAGCGTGGATCGGCGCGAGCTGCGCGGCCTCGCCTATCGGGCGCTCAGCCGCGAGCTCGGGGAAGCGCCCGCGCGGCGCTACCTGATCTGGCGCAAGTACCAGGACCCCGCGCGCCCGGTCATCATCCTGCTCGGCGGTGCGGCGGGCGTCGGCAAGACTTCGCTCGCGCTCGAGGTCGCGCACCGGCTCGGGATCCCCCGCGTGCTGTCGACGGACTCGATCCGGCAGATCATGCGGCTCACGCTCTCGCCCGCGATCTCGCCCGCGATCCACGGCTCGTCGTACGACGCGCACCGGCTGCTCCCGAGCGACGGCCGGACCCCCGATCGCGTGATCGCGGGCTTCCGCGAGCAGGCCGCGATGGTGTCGGTCGGCATTCGCGCCTCGATCGAGCGCGCGGTGAACGAGAACGCGAGCCTCGTGATGGACGGCGTGTCGATCGTTCCGGGGCTGACCGACCTGCGCGCGTTCGCGTCGAGCGCCGACGTGATCTTCCTCGTCGTCGGCACGCTCGACGCGGACGCATTCAGCAACCGCTTCGCGGCGCGCGGCGCCGAAGCCAAGGAGCGGCCGCCGCACCGCTACCTCGAGAATCTCGCGGCGATCCTGGAGATCCAGGATCACTTCCTCGAGCTCGCCGAGCGCTACGGCGTGCCGATCGTCGACAACCTCTCGTTCGATCGCTCCGTGCTGCTGATCATCCGCCACGTGACCGACACGCTGAGCCAGCGCCACGGCTTCCACCCCGAAGAGATCCTCTGATTCCGGGTTTCGGCGGAGCGCCTGACGGACGTGTCGAGAGCGATCCAGCGCAACATCGAGGGAGCCGACTGGCGGGTGTGGCCCGACGAGGTGCAGCGCCTGGGCTGGTCGGAGATCTTCGCGCTGCCGCGTGGAGCGCCGTTGCGGCTGCACGTCGACATCGGCTTTGGCGATGGGAACTTCCTCTGCGAGCTCGCGCGGCGCGACCCGACGCGCGCGTTCGTCGGCATCGAGCGTTCCTTCAAGCGCGTGCTCAAGGCTGCGCGGCGCCTCGCGCGCAGCGAGCTGCATAACGTGAGGCTGTTCGGCGTCGACGCGGCCTGGGCGGTGAGGGAAGCGTTCGATGACGAGTCCGTGGAGTCGTTCTCGATCAACTTCCCCGATCCGTGGCCGAAGCGGCGCCACCGGCGCCGGCGCCTGCTCGAGCCGGGCTTCGTGAGCGAGCTCGCGCGGCGGCTCGCGGTGGGCGGATCGCTCCAGATCGCGACCGACGACCCCGACTACGCGCAGCAGATTCGGCTCGCGCTCGCGCTCGAGCCGCTTCTCGAGAACGAGCACGCGCCGGTGCCGCACGTCGGCGCGCGCCCCGAGCTGCCGCCGACGCGCTTTCAGCTCGCCTGGGCCGCCGAGGGGCGCGCGTGCTTCTTCTTCCACCACCGCCGCGCCAAGGCGATCGCGACGAGCGGGTCCGGGGTTGCGGCGCGCGCTGCGAGCGGCCGCGCGGCGCGCTCGTAGCCCGCGCGGCGAGCGTCTACCCTCTGCGCGCGATGCTGGACCGGCCCAATCTCAAGGACTACTCGGTCGAGCGGCTGCGCGAGCGCTTCGCGGCCGACGGACTTCCCGCCTATCGCGCCGACCAGCTCGCCGCGTGGATCTATCAGCGCGGCGTCGAAGATTTCGGCCGCATGACCGATCTCGACCGCGCGCTGCGCGAGCGGCTTCACGAGCGCTGGCGCGCGCGCTGCCTCGAGCTCGATCGCCTCGATCGCTCGCGGGATGGCACGCTGAAGGCGATCCTGCGCGCCGGCGACGGCGCGCAGATCGAATCGGTGCTGATTCCCGAAGCCGAGCGGACCACGCTGTGCTTGTCGACGCAGGTCGGCTGCGCGATGGCCTGCACGTTCTGCGCCACGGGTGCGCTCGGATTCTCGCGGAATCTCACGACGGCCGAGATCGTCGAGCAGGTGGTGCGCATGCGCGAAGCGCTCGAGCCCGCGCAGAGCATCACGAACGTCGTGTTCATGGGAATGGGCGAGCCGCTGCTGAACCTCGGCGCGGTCGCGGAGGCGATCCGGATCCTGACCCATCCCAAGGCGTTCGCGTTGGCGCCGCGACGCGTGACGGTGTCGACGGTCGGTGTGCTGCCCAGGATCGCGGAGCTGCTCGCGGTCGCGCCGATCCACCTCGCGGTATCGCTGCACGCGACGACCGACCGCGTGCGCGACGAGCTCGTGCCGCTCAATCGGCGCTACCCGATCGCCGTGCTGCTCGATCACCTGCGCGGGCTCGAAGACGTCAATCGCCGGCGCCCCGTATTCTTCGAATACACGCTGATCGAAGGCGTGAACGACTCGCTCGACGACGCGAGACGCCTGCCCGAGCTGCTGCGCGGAATCCCGTCGAAGCTGAACCTGATCCCGATGAATCCCCATCCGGCCTCGCCCTACCGGGCTCCGTC
>DASPGF010000364.1:0-4850 GCA_035620755.1 Myxococcota bacterium | reverse complement strand
CGCCGCACGAGCTCGCCGACCCGAGCGCGGCCGTGCGCCGCTTCGCGATCGCCGCGATCGCCGCGCGGCTGCGGCTCGAGCCGCAACAGCTGCGCATCGAGGAGTTTCAGCGGATGCCGCATTTGCTCGTGGCTCGCGAGGGCGCACCCGTGGCGCTCTCGCTCTCGCACCACGGCGCGTGCGTCGCATTCGCGTGCAGCGATCCGCGCTTCGGGAGCGCGCGGTCGGGAGCGTCGAATTGAGCCGCACGGGCGCCATCCATCGGCTCGCGATCGTCAACCGCGGCGAGGCGGCGATGCGCTGCATCCGCTCGGTCAAGGCGCTCCGCACGCTCGAGGGATCGGACCTCGAGTCGATCGCGATCTACACCGACGTGGATCGAGACGCGCCGTTCGTGCGGCACGCCGACCACGCGCTGCGCCTCGAGTCGCCCAACGGGGCGGTCGCCGCCTACCTCGACCGCGAGCGTCTGATCGAGCTCTTGCTGCGCGCGCGCGCGGATGCGGTCTGGCCCGGCTGGGGATTTGTCGCCGAGGATCCGGTCTTCGTCGATCGGCTCGACGCCGCTGGGATTCGCTTCCTCGGTCCGCCGGGCGACGTGATGCGCGCACTCGGCGACAAGATCGACGCCAAGCGCATCGCCGAGGACGCCGGCATCCCGGTGCTCGCGTGGAGCCGCGGCGCAGTCCGCGACGAGCAGGAGGCCGCGCGCTGGGCGGCGGAGATCGGCTACCCGTTGGCCGTCAAGGCGGCCGCGGGGGGCGGGGGTCGCGGCATCCGCATGGTCGATTCCGAGTCCGAGCTCGCAGCCGCGTTCCGCTCGGCGGCCGCCGAGGCGAAGGCCGCGTTCGGCGACGATCGGCTGTTCATCGAGCGAAAGCTCCCGCGCGGCCGCCACATCGAGGTGCAGATCGCCGCGGACGCGCTGGGCTCCGCGGTCTCGCTCGGCTGTCGCGACTGCTCGGTGCAGCGGCGACACCAGAAGCTGATCGAGGAGGCGCCGCCGCCGGGCCTGCCGCGCGAGATTCGCGACGAGCTCGAGCGCGCCGCGGTGCGGCTCGTGCAGTTCGTCGGCTACCTCGGGGTGGGAACGGTCGAGTTCCTCGTGGTCGATCGCGAGCTCGCGTTCCTCGAGGTCAATCCGCGCCTGCAGGTCGAGCATGGCATCACGGAGGAGCTCACGGGAATCGACCTCGTGCAGCTGCAGATCCGCATCGCGAGGGGCGAGGCGCTGCCCGAGCGCAGCGATTCGGCGGCGGTGCGCGTCGCGATCGAGGCGCGCGTGTGCGCGGAGGATCCGCAGGCGGACTTCCTGCCGACACCGGGACGGATCGCGCTGTTCGACCCCGCGCTCGGACCGCGGCTGCGCGTCGACTCCGGTGTGGCGGCGGGCTGCCGCGTGCCCGCGGAGTTCGACTCGCTGATCGCGAAGCTGATCGCGACGGGGCGCACGCGCGAGGAGGCGCGAGCGCGGCTCGTGTGCGCGCTCACGGATTTCGAGCTCGTGGTCGCCGGAGGCGCGAGCAACAAGGGCTATCTCATCGACATCCTCGAGACGCCCGAGTACCGCGAGGGACGCTGCGACACGCAGTGGCTCGACCGCACGCCCGAGCTGCGGCTCGGCTCCGACGACTACGCGGTCGAGGCGCTCGTGGCGGCCGCGATCCTCTCCTATCAGCGCTCGCGCGATGCAGCCCGGCAGAAGTTCTACGCCGATCCCGCGACGCTCTCGCCGACCTCGATTCCGCCGTCGACCGGGCAGCGCGTGGACCTGACCGCGGGCGCGGAGAGCTACCGCCTCGAGGTGTTCGCGGTCGGCGCCTGGCGCTACCGCGTGCACCTCGACGGGCGCGTCGCCGTCGCGACGCTGAGCGACGAGCGCGAGAACTCGGCGATCCTCGAGCTCGGCGGGCGCAGCCTGCGCGTGCTGCACGACGTGTCGGAGCGCGGCCTGCGCATCGAGATCGAAGCGCACCCCTACCGCTTCACGAGCGAGCTCGCGGGCCAGGTTCGCTCCGGCACGCCTGCGGTCGTGATCGGGCTGCAGGTTGCGCTCGGCGATCGCGTCAAGGCCGGCCAGTCGCTGGGCCTGCTCGAGGCGATGAAGAGCGAGATCGACTTCCGCGCGCCCGTCAGTGGCATCGTCAAGGAGATCTGCGTGCGGACCGGACAGCAGGTGAGCTCCGGCGAGCTGTTGCTGGTGATCGAAGCCGAGGCGCGCGAAGGCTTCGAGTCCGCGCTGCGCAGGCGCCTCGCGTTCGCGCCCGAAGTCGACTCGCTCGATCTGTTCTTCGAAGCCGGAGGCGACGAAGAGATCGCAGTGCGCGACCTCGAGGCCGTCGAGCGCGCGGAGCCCGCCGCGCGGCGCGCGGCGATCGAGGCCGCGCGCGACGAGATCCGGCGCATCCTGATGGGCTACGACGTCAATCCGAAGCGCGGTGCGCGGCTCGTCGCGCTGCTCGAATGCCCGCTGCCCGACGGCCTCTCCGCGGAGTTCCGCGGCGAGCTCGCGGAGATCCGGCACGAGCTCGCGATCTTCGCGGACGTCGAGCAGCTGTTCGTGCGCGCTCCACACGCATCGGTGACGGGCGAGGTGGGGCCCTCCAATCACGCGCGCCTGCGCGCCTACATGCGGCGTATGGCGACCGAGGGGACGGGCATGCCCGAGGCGTTCCTCGCGATCCTGCGCCGCGCGCTCGCCCACTACGGGATTCCCGATCTCAAGGCCTGCGACAGCCTCGAGCGCGCGGTGCTGCGCGTCGTCGCGAGCCAGCTCTCACCCGACCTGCGGCGGCAGCTGGTGCTCGGAATCCTCAGGCGCGTGCAGGCGCTCGCGGAATCGGGCGTCGTGCTCGGCGGCGACGAGCGCTTGCGCGATTCGCTGTCGTGCATCTCGAGCCTGCGCGGCCTCGTGCCCGACGCGCTCGCGGATCGCGCAATCGAGGCTCGCTACACGATCTTCGAGGGACCGGAGCTCGAGCGCCAGGCGGAGCGCACGACGCGGGAGGTGGAGGCCTGGCTCGCCGACGCGGAGCTCGCGCCGAGCCCGCCTCCGCAGGCGGTGCTCGTGCACCTCGCCAACGCGCCGCAGAACGTGTTCGACCGCGTGGGACGCTGGCTTTCGGATCCGAATCCGCTGCGCCGCTCGGTCGCCGTCGCCGCGCAGGTAAGCCGCTTCTACGCGCCGAACAGGCCGCCGACCCATACCACCCACGTGATCGGATCGACCTACGTCGAGCGGCTCGAGCGCGAGGACGGCCGGACGCTGCTCGGATGCGTCACGCGTCCGGATCAGGTGCTGCAGGCGCTCGAGCGGCTCGCGCGCGCTTCGCGCGAGATCGGCGCGCGCAGGCGCATCGCCGCGATCGAGCTGCTGGTGTGCGGCGCGGAGGCCGCAGGCGCGGAGACGCTGCGCGACGAGATCGCCTCGGCGCTCGCCACGAACGTGAACGCGGACCGCCTCACGCTGACGCGGATCGATGGCTCCGCGGTGAACGAGCACGTGAGCTTCGTTCAGACCGCACAGGGCTGGGAGGAGATGAAGGGGCTCTACGGCCTGCACCCCGAGACCGCCGAGCGGATCGATCTGCACCGCCTGAAGGCATTCGACTGTGAGCGCCTCGACGCCCCCGACGACATCTACTGCTTCCACCTGCGCTCGAGGGAGATTCCCGGAGACGAGCGCATCTTCGTGCTCGCGGATTTCCGCGGCCGCTCTCCCGAGCACGGCCACGAGGCGACGCTCCACCTCGCCTCGTTCGAGCGCATCTTCTTCGACGCAGCGCGCACGCTGCGCAGCCACCTCGGGCTGCGCGATCCGAGCCGCCGCCTGCAGTGGAACCGCATCGCGGTCTTCACCTCGCCCGCGATCTTTCTCGACGACCCGATCGCGGGGCGATTCGCTCGCCGGCTCGCGCCCGCGACGCGCCACCTCGGCCTCGAGAAGGTGATCGCGCGGCTCAACGTGCTCGACCGCGCGCATCCGGAGCGCCCCGCGAAGCCGCTCGAGGTCGTGATCGCGGATCCGACCGGGAGCAACATGGAGCTTTCGTGGCGCGAGCCGCATCTCGATCCGCTCGAGCCCGCGCGCGACTACGAGCGCAAGGTGGTCGAGGCGCGCCGCCGCCGCCTCGTCTACCCCTACGAGATCATCCGCATGCTCACGGGGGGCTCGTCGAACAACGGCGTCGCAGCCAAGGCTGCCGAGCCCGAGCTGCCGCCCGGGAAGTTCGAGGAGTTCGACCTCGCACCCGCGTCGAGCGAGCCCACGGCCGTGAGCGTCGCGGGTCGCCCGTATGGGATGAACGTGAGCTCGGTCGTGTTCGGCGTGATCGACACGCCCACCGAGAAGATGCCCGAGGGCATGCGGCGCGTGCTCGTGCTGTCGGATCCGACGATCGGCATGGGCGCGCTCGCGGCGCCCGAGTGCGACCGCATCGTCGCGGCGATCGATCTCGCGGAGAGGCTCGCGATCCCGCTCGAGTGGCTGCCCGTGTCGGCCGGCGCGCGCATCGCGATGGACAGCGGCACGGAGAACCTCGACGCGACGGCGCGCGTGGTGCGCCGCATCGTGACCTTCACGCAGGCGGGCGGCGTGATCCACATCATCGTTCAGGGCGTGAACGTCGGCGCACAGAGCTACTTCAACGCGCTCGCCACCATGCTCCAGCACACCCGCGGCGCGCTGATCATGACCGCGTCCGCGTCGATGCTGCTCACGGGGCGCGCCGCGCTCGAAGCGGCGGGCGCGGTGTCGGCCGAAGACGAGACCGCGATCGGCGGCTTCGAGCGCATCATGGGACCCAACGGCGAGGCGCAGTTCTACGCGCGCAATCTCGCGGACGCCTACC
>DASPGF010000363.1:0-2716 GCA_035620755.1 Myxococcota bacterium | reverse complement strand
AGCGGCTGCTCGACCTGCTGCAGCAGGCGGGCGCGGGGATGCGCATCGCGCCCGATCGCAAGATCTACGCGCGCGCGCCCAAGGGCAACACCGCACAGCTGTTTGCCGCAACCCGCAGCCTGCTCGCGAATCTCGAGGCCGCGTGATCCGCCGCGCGTCGGTCAGTCGAAGACGAGCTCGTAGAAGCCCGCCGCAGGCTCGGGCGCATCGCGACACACCGCGCGCAGCGTCGCCCACGCCTCGTCGCTCAACGCGGGCTGGCTCGCGACGCCGGCGCTGAGCGCCGCGCCGCTCGCAGCGGCGATCTCGGCGCGGCCCGCCGATGCGGGGTGCGTCGACAGCCACTCGGGAAGGCCGGCTTCTTCTTCGCTCAATCGCTCGAAGAACCCCGCGAACGCGTCGGGTCGAATTCCCGCGCGTGCGAGCATCTCGACCGCGCCGCGGTCGGCTTCGAGCTCTTCCTCGCGCGAGAATTGCAGCGTCGCGATCTCGAACGCCGTCGTCGGATCGATTGCCATCAGACCCGAGAAATCGCCAACGCTCGCGGCCCACAGTGCCGAGAGCAGCGCGCCGCGCACGATCCGCGTCATCACGTGCCGTTCCAGCACGTGCGCGATCTCGTGCGCGAGCACGCCCGCCACCTCATCGGAGCTCTGCGCGTCCTCGATCAGGCCGCGCGTGAGGATCAGGTTTCCGCCCGGAAACGCGAACGCGTTCGGCATATCGACGTTCAACACGTCAATCGAGCGAATCGAGTGAGCATCCCCGGCGAGCCGCGACGCGAGCACGGCGAGCACCAGGCTCGCGGCCTCGCTCTCGCAGTATTGGTCGGAGAGCTCGTGCTCGAGCTGGATCCCCAGGCTGCGCTCGGCGTCGAGCGGCACCTGGCGCGCGATCGCGCGTGATACGATCGGCACCCCATTCCAGATCAGTGTCGCGACGCCCGCGATCGCCGCGCTGCACAGCGCGATCATCGCCAGCCGCTGCGAACGCGCCCGCGGCAGCGCGCTCGAGCGCATGCCGAGCTCGCGCAGCCCCGCCCGCGCATCGGCCCCGTAGAGCGTGATCAGCGCATCGGGATCGACGCGGCTCTGCAGGTGGATGACATCGCGCTCCTGGATCGCGTCGACCGCGACGTCTGCCAGCATCCAGCGAGCGATCGCCTCGCCGTCGCTCGCGTCGCAGACCACGAAGCCGGCTCCGTCGAAATGCACGCGAACGCTGCGCACACCCGCAGAGCGGCCGTCGGAGAACTCGCCCCGCCACGCGGGGCTCTGCGCGCGCGGCTCAGACACCCAACCCGATGTCGAGCGCATCCGCGAAGCCATCGGCTGCCGCGCCGCCGCCGGCCTCGCGCTGTCCGATGCTCTCGAAATCGATCCACCCCTCCACTCCGATGCGCTCCGCGGCATAGCGCACGCTGTACATCGCGATCCACGGGAATGCGAGGCCGAGCGTGAGAGTCGCGCCCCAGAGATTGAGCAGGTAGATGCGGAGCAGCTCGCCGCCCGTGAGCCGGTAATCGATCCACGCGTTCGGCCCGACGCGCGTGTGCAGGCCGCGGTAACGCGCGAGCTTCACCGCGTACCACGGGTAGTAGAAGCCCAGCGTGAGCACCGACAGAAAGAAGGCTGCGACGCCCATGCGCAGCGCGTCTCGATCCTTTCCGGTGTAGGCGAATTCGAGCGTGCCGAAGCGCGTGTTGTCGACGAGGATCCGATGCAGGCGATTGGTCATGACCGGCAGATACAACCCCAATGTCACGAGCGTGAGCAGCAGACCGACCAGGAACTCACCGCTGTATCGGCCACTCGCGCGCAGCAGGCCGAAGCGGATCCCACGCCAGCTCGTGCGGCTGTAGAGGTAGGCGCGCGAGCGATAGATCAGGCTCGGCGTCGCGAGCACGATGCCGATCAGCAGCGCGATCTCGAGCGCGGTCTTCAGCTGGGCGGATACCCGTCCGGCCAGGTAGGGCAACGCGAAGAAGCCCAGATAGCCGAGCAGGACGACGCAGTATCCCTTGAAGAGCTCGAGGCCGGTTCCGCTGTAGCGAAGGTGCTGCCCGTGGAACTCGAGGTTCTGCCAGATGTACCGGCGGCGCTCCGTCTTGGCCCAGGCGAGGTAGACGCCGGCCGTGAGCAGCGTGAGCAGCACGTTCTTCAGGAAGATCAAGAAGAAGCTCGTGCCGTTTCCGTGGAATCGGAGCGCGTAGCGCTCGCGCAGCGGCTCGCTCGGGCCGGCCACCGATCCGATCGATTCGCGCGCGGAGTCCAGCATTCGCGAGCATCCTACTCGGAGCGGATCGCCGCGTCTAGCACAACCGTTCCGCCGCGACGCAGCTGCGGATCGCGCTCAGACCCGCTTCTTCTCCTTGGGGACGACGGTCGTGCCCACCGCGCGGCATACCAGCAGGGGCTCCTTCAGCACGTCGGCCGCCGAGTCGCTCACATCGGGTCGCACCGCGATCACCTTGTGGGCCTCGAACTCGCAACGCCGGGAGGTGTTGCCGAGCTTGACGATGCGACCCCGCGCCTCGATGAAGTCGCCGCTGTAGACCGGGGCGAGGAACTCGACCTCGTGATAGGCGCGGAACAGCCCCTCGTCGCCGTCCTGCTGGATCGCGAGGTCGGTGATGAGGTCGCCGAACAGCTCGAGCATCTTGGCGCCCGGTACCAGGCTCCCGCCGTAGTGCGCATCGCGCGCGGACATGCGAACG
>DASPGF010000362.1:0-3482 GCA_035620755.1 Myxococcota bacterium | reverse complement strand
TGCCCAGCAGCACGCTCAAGTCGTCGACATCGAGATTGGCGGTGACGACATCCAGGACGTCGTCGCCGTCGAGGTCGCCCGATGCGACCGAGAACGGGGCAGCACCGACATCGAACGGGATCGCGGCCTGAAAGCTGCCGTCGCCATTGCCCAGCAGCACGCTCACGTCGTCGCTGTCGATATTGGCGGTGGCGAGGTCGAGAACGGCGTCGCCGTCGAGGTCGGCCGCAGTCACCGCGAAGGTGCCGGCGCCAGCCGCATAGGACACGGCAGCCTGGAAGCTGCCGTCGCCGTTGCCCAGCAGCACGCTCACGCTGCCGCCGTCGAGGTTGGCGGTGACGACGTCGGGGACGCTGTCGCCATCGAGGTCAGCGACAGCAACGGATTGGGGGTCAGCCCCAACCGCGAAGGAGACGGCGGGCTGGAGGCTGCCGTCGCCGTTACCCCGAAGCACGCTCACGACGCCGCTGAATCGATTGGCCGTGACGACGTCGGGGGCGTCGTCGCCATCGAGGTCGGCGACGGCAACGGATTGGGGGGCCGACCCTGCCGCAAAGGAGATCGCAGCCCCAAAGCTGCCGTCGCCGTTATTCCGAAGCACGCTCACGTTGCCGCCAAAGAAGTTGGCGGTGATGAGATCCGGGGAGCTGTCGTCATCGAGATCTGCGACGGCGACGGAGCGCGGAGAGTCGCCCGTCGAAAAGGCGACGGCGGCCGGGAAGCTGCCGTCGCCATTGCCGAGTAGCACGCTCACGTCATCGCCGATGGCATTGGCGGTTACGAGATCGGGGATACTGTCGCCGTTCAGATCGGCGGCGGCGACGGATTGGGGCGCGTCGCCGGCGGCGAAGGACACGGCGACGTCGAAGGTAGGACAGAGCGCTGCTGCACTCCCATCGCTGGCCATTGCAAACATCGCCAGGAATCCCACCAGGCCGACGAGACCTGCAGTCCGCTGACTGGGAATCGCCGCACTCTGCATCGGTCGCTCCTCGCGTCGTTGGTGATCTCGAACGATCAGCTGGTCTCGTGTCGAGGCCCCCAGGCTCATCGGTTGGCACCACTATGGAGCGTCTGCGCGCCATCCGTCAAGCAGGTGAAGCTTCGGATCGAGCTGCATCATTTCGGCATCTTCGGGATGCGAGATGATTCGATCTCACTCTCGTGTCACACCGAACTCGCAACGGAGGCGCGATGCTGCCCGTTCGGGAGCCGCATCCCGAGCGAGTCTCCGTGTGCGTTCGGCGTCGTTGCGACCTCGAGATCGAAGTCTGGCTCTCGAGGCTGGCGTTCGTCCTCAGCGACGCCGTCACGGATTGGGGTTCCGAGCGGGAGTGTGATGGTGGCCTGTCGACTCGCTTGCGAGAACCGAAAGGCGATCGGTGCCCAATCGGGGGGCGGGGATTGGGGACGCGTCGCAGATCCGGAGTCAGTAACTTGCTGATTTCGAAGGGTCCGAGCACCTTTGCGAATCCCTCTCTGTCTCTCCGGATACTCGGTGCCGCGAGCCTGCTAAGATTCGGCTCCGCATTCGAAACGCGCCCATAGCTCAGTTGGATAGAGCGTCTGGTTGCGGTCCAGGAGGTCGCACGTTCGAGTCGTGCTGGGCGCGCCACGTTCCGCGACGGCCACCGGCTGCAGTGCAGCCGGTGGCTGTCTTGCGGAATCGCAGAGCCGGGCGCTTCGCTCGGTTCTCCGGCGCGCGCCCGCTGTGATACCCTCGCCAACCGTGTTCGCTCCGCTCTGAGGGAGATCGATTTGGCGGCCAAACTGCACGTGGGGAACCTGCCTTTTTCGGCGACCGAGGAACAGCTCCGAGACTTGTTCGGCCAGCACGGAGAAGTCGTGTCGGTCAAGATCATCAAGGATCGCGAGACGGGACGATCGCGGGGCTTCGCGTTCGTCGAGTTCGGATCTGCGAGCCATGCCGAGCGCGCGAAGAGCGCGCTCAACGGCACGGACTTCGGTGGTCGCAGCCTGCGCGTGAGCGAAGCGCACGACAAGCGCGGCGGCGACGCCCGCTGATCGAGCGCGCGCGGCGCCCGAGGCGGTATTGCGCGCACTCGCGCTTCAGCGCGCTTCCGTGAGCGGCACGTCGACTCCACTGAGCAGCGATAGGCAGACCACGAGGCCCGCGTAGCGGATCAAGCCGCGCGCATCGCCGCGCTCGGGCGCGCCCGACGCGAAGCACTGGAACGCGGCGCCGATTCCGATCAGCACGAGCAGCCCCTCGCGCGCGAGCAGCGCGGTCGCCGCGACGACCGCGAGCGCGATCCAGCGCTGCGGCCGCGACAGCGAGCGGAAGCCGCGCGCGCCGTCGAGCTGCCAGACGGGCAGCAGGTTGAACAGGTTGATCCACGCGCCCACGGCGGCGATCGCAGCGAAGATCGGATGCTGCGTGGCGTAGAACAGCCCGAGCGACGCCACGCTCGCTCCGAGGCCCCAGATCGGACCCGCGAGCCCGACGCGCGCGTCTTCGCGCGCGGACTGCGGATACTGGCGCAGCCGGACCAGCGCGCCGATGCCCGGCACGAACATCGGCGCCGTGGCGCGGATGCCGAAGCGGCGCAGCTCGGCGACGTGCCCCATCTCGTGCACGTAGAGCGAGAGCACCACGCCGAGCGCGAACTTCCAGCCCCAGGCCGCCCAGTAGACGCCGAGCGACAGCAGCATCGTGAACAGCGTCGTCGACTTGCCGAGCCCGAGCAGCAGCAGCTTCGCCTTGGTCGCGATGAAGACCAGCACGAACTTGAATTTCCAAAGCAGAAGCGCGAGCACGCCCAGCGCGGAGCCCGCGCGCAGCAGCCTGCGGCGCGTCGCATGCGGGCCGGCGCGCTCGGCGTGCGCGTCGGCGCGCGCGTGCGCGCTCGGCTCGGTTGCACCGCGCTCGGCGGCGAGCCCGGTGTCGATCTGCTCGCTGAGCTCGAGCACGCGAGCGCGGATTACCGCGTGCTGTCGGCTGTCGCTCGGCAGCAGGTCGAGCGCTCCGCGCAGCGCCTCGATCTGCTCGCGAATCGCGCCGCGCGAACGCGCGCTCTCGGCTCTCTCGACGAGCTGCTTGAGCTGCTCGGCGTGGAGCAGCCGCCCGCATGCGGGGCAGCTCAGCAGCGCCGCGGGCGCCTGCGTGCCGCACGCGCAGTCGAGGATCGCCGCGCCGTCAGCCAATCGAGGGGTCGCGCGCTTCGAGCCGGAACGGGCCCGCGAATTCGAGCTTGGCGCGCGCGTTCATGCGCGCGGCCTGCCAGAGCGCGAACGCGATGATCAGGATTCCGATCGCGTTCTCGAAGCCCAGCATCCATGGCGCCGCGTACGCGATCGGAATCGCGGCGATCCACGCGGCCGCGGACTGCTGGAGGTCTTCGCGTTGCTGCAGCGTCGCGGCGATGCTCGGCACGTAGGTCATCACGATCGCGGAATCGGTGAGGAAGACCGCGAGCGCCTGGTAGAGAAGCCCGCCGACGCGGCGCGCTCCGATCTGCACG
>DASPGF010000361.1:0-2157 GCA_035620755.1 Myxococcota bacterium | reverse complement strand
CGCGATCACCCACCGCAATGCGAGCGGGCGGGTACGGCCGCGCAGCACAACGCGAGCTCGCGGGCACCGCCGCGCAGCACAACGCGAGCTCGCGGGCACCGCCGCGCAGCACAACGCGAGCTCGCGGGCACCGTCGCGCAGCACAACGCGGGCTCGTGGGCACTGTTGCGCAGCGCAGCGGCTCGCTTGTGATAGCCTTGGCGCGCCTTGCGCGCTCCGAAGCCTCGGGCCCGTTCCAACCGTGTGACGTCCGCGAGCCGCGCGCCCGCGCCGTGCGAACCCGCCTCGCGCGACCCGCACACGGCTGCGCGGCCTCGCACGGCGCGGCGCGGCAGCGCCGACCGCGAGTGGATGCGCGGAGAGCTCGACCGCGCGCGCGAACGAGGCGAGCCGGTCGGCGTGGTCGAGCTCGCGCGGCAGCTGCTCTCGCTCAGCGGTGCGATCGATCCCGCGCTCGCGCGACGCGTCGTGGGCGCCGCACTCGAGCGCGCGCCGCAGTCGCTGCCCGACCTGCTGTGCGCGAGCGACCTGCGACCCGGAGTCGACGCCGAGCTCGCGGATCGGGCGCTCGAGGTCGTGGATTTCGCAGTGGTCGATCTCGAGACCACGGGCCTCGACGCGGAAGCCGAGTCGATCCTCGAGATCGGTGCGGTTCGCGTCTCGCGACTTGCGATCGTCGACCGCTTCGAGACGCTCCTGCGCCCCGCGGGCCGTCTGCCGCGCGCGATCGTCGCGCTCACGGGCATCTGCGACGCGATGGTCGCGCAAGCGCCCACGCAGCGCGCCGCGCTGCGCGCGTTCTCGCGCTGGCTCGCGCGCGCGCCGGACGCGCCGTTCGTCGCGCACAATGCAGCCTTCGATCACCGCTTCGCGAGCCGCGCGCTCGACTGGGCGGGCCTTCCCGCCCATCGCGGAGTCGTGCTGTGCAGCTGCAAGCTCGCGCGCCGCCTGCTGCCCGAGCTCGGGCGCTACGGACTCGATCCGCTGTGCGCGCATTTCGGCATCTCCAATCGCGCGCGCCACCGCGCGCTCGGCGATGCCGAGGCCACCGCGCGAGCGTGGATCGATCTACTCGAGGTGGCGCGCAGCCGATATGGAATGCGAACGCTCGGCGATCTGATCGACTGCCAGCGCCGGCCCGCCGCGAAGTGGAGGCGGCGCGCAGCGCCACGCGCGCCGTCGGGCTCCGTGGTAGGGTGAACCGACGGGGGCGTTGGTTGCGAGTCGAACGGAATCGATGGCTCGGCGCGTTGTTGCTCGGCGCCGCTTCGCTCGCGCCGGCGGCCGGCCGCGGCGACGAGGCTTCCGGCCCCGATCGCTTCGACACGGTCGTGATCGACGCGGGCCACGGCGGCGACGACGTCGGCGCGCGCGGCGCCGCGGGCACCGAGGAGAAGCGGCTGGTGCTGGCGGTGGCGAAGGAGCTGGCCGCCCGGCTGCGCGACGCCGGCCTCGAGGTGGTGCTGACGCGCGCCAGCGACGTGTTCGTGCCGCTCGAGGAGCGCACCGCTCGCGCCAACGACGCGCGCGGCGACCTGTTCCTGTCGATCCACGCCAACGCCTCCACCGACGTCGCGGTGAACGGCACCGAGACCTACTTCCTCGCCCTGGAGGCGAGCGACGCATCGGCGGCGCAGGTCGCGTCGCGCGAGAACAGCGCCTTCGGCGAGTCGGCGGGCGGGATCGCGGCGATCGACGATCCATTCATCGCGCTGATCGGCGACATGATCGCCACCGAGCACCTGAAGGAGTCCTCCGAGCTGGCGCGCATGGTCCAGACCGAGCTCTCCGTCACCGCGCTGCGCTCGCGCGGCGTCAAGCAGGCGCTGTTCGTGGTGCTGACGGGCGTTCAGATGCCGGCGGCGCTGGTGGAGGTCGGCTTCGTCACCAGCGATGCCGACGCGAAGGTCCTGGCCGGCGCGGGCCGGCGCGACATCGTGTCGGCGCTGGAGCGCGCCGTGCTCGAGTTCGGCCGGCGCTACGATGCGCGCCGGGGCGCGCCCGCGCCCGCGAGCGGGCGCTGACGAGCCCGCGGAGGGAAGGCTTGCGGCCGGATGGACGCGCACCCGACGAGCTGCGGCCCGTCCGGCTCGAGACGGACTTCACCGAAGTCCCGCTCGCCTCGGTCCTGAGCCGCGCGGGCGACACCCTGGTGCT
>DASPGF010000360.1:0-3134 GCA_035620755.1 Myxococcota bacterium | reverse complement strand
GCTCGAAGTAGTCGGACGCGAAGTAGCGGCGCTCGCCCCAGTCGAAGCCGAGCCAGCGGATGTCGCGCTCGATCGCCTCGACGTACTCGACGTCCTCGGCCTCGGGATTCGTGTCGTCGAAGCGCAGGTTGCAGACGCCGCCCGGAAACGCGGCCGCCATGCCGAAGTTCAGGTTGATCGAGGTGGCGTGCCCGATGTGAAGGTAGCCGTTGGGCTCGGGCGGGAAGCGCGTGACGACGCGCCCGCCGTGCTTGCCGCTGCGCACGTCGGCCTCGATGAGCTCGCGAATGAAGTGGGAGCGCTCGGGCGCAGCGCCGCGTTCGCTCGGATCGCTCGCCGCCATCGAACCCTCCGCGCGGGCGCCCGCGCGCGCGGAGAATAGCGCCGCTCGCGCGCGGAACGCGGCCGCTGCGCGCGGCGCGTCGCGCGGTATACGGCCGCTGCGCGCGGCGCGAGCGCGCGATCATCCGGGCTCTTTTCGCACGCTCGCTCGCCGCGTACACTGGCCGCACGGCGCGGGAGGACGAGCGGCCGCAGCTCCGCACCGAGCGTCCGCGATCGCTCCATTCGCGCTCCATCCAGTGGAGGCGCTGCAATGGCCGATTCACCCAGACGCGACGAGCCGTGCAGTGGGGGTGCTGCCGTGGTCGATTCACCGACGCGGGACGGGGCGCGCGGCTCGGCGGGCATCGATCGCCGCACCTTCCTTCAGCACAGCGGTCGCACCGTGCTCGGGCTCGGCGCCCTCGGCATCGGCCTTCCCGCGCACGCCGCGCGCTCTGCCGAGGAGCCGCCGCACATCCAGCGCTACGTAAAGCTCGGCAAGACCGGGCTTACGATCTCGGACATCGGCTTCGGCTCGAGCGGCTGTCCGAGCGCGGACGTCGTGCGCCACTGCTACGACCGCGGCATGACGTACTTCGACACCGCGGAGATGTACGGAAGCCGGGGTTGGGGCGAGGGCGAGTTCGTCGAGAGCTTCATCGGCGAGGCGCTGCACGACAAGCGCGACAAGGTCGTGATCACCACGAAGTACCTCGCGGAGGCGAAGGACGATCGCGAGCTCATCATGTCCAAGCTCGAGGCGAGCCTGCGGCGGCTGCGCACGGATCACGTCGACATCTTCCTGAATCACGCGGTGAACGAGCTCGACCGGCTCAAGAACCCCGAGTGGTTCGAGTTCGCGGCGCGCGCCAAGCAGCAGGGCAAGATCCGCTTCGCGGGCATGTCGGGCCACGGCGGCCGCCTGCAGGAGTGCATCGAGTACGCGCTCGATCACGACCTCGTCGACGTGATCCTCTCGTCGCACAACTTCGGCACCGACCCGAAGTTCTACGAGCGCTTCACCAAGGACTTCGACTGGGTGGCCAACCAGGCGGGCATCTCGCGGCTGTTCAAGAAGGCGCACGACAAGGGCGTCGGTGTGATCGCGATGAAGACGCAGATGGGCGCGAAGCTCAACGACCTCTCCGCCTACGAAGCGCAGGGCGCGAGCTTCGAGGAGGCGTCGCTTCGCTGGGTGCTCTCGGATCCGAACGTCGATGCGGCGATCATCTCGATGACGAGCGTAGAGATGGCCGACCGCTACATGCGCGCGTCGGGCAAGCGCGGGCTGCGCGCGAGCGATCGACGCGTGCTCGAAGACTACGTGCGCAACCACGCGGCGGATTACTGCCGCGCGGGCTGCTCGCTGTGCGAAGCCGCGTGCCCGCTCGGCGTTCCGATCGCGGACGTGCTGCGCCACCGCATGTATGCGCGCAGCTATGGAAACCTCGCGCTCGCGCGCTCGGGCTACGCGGCGCTCGGCGCGGGCGCGGCGCCGTGCCTGGGCTGCAGCGGCGAGCCGTGCGCGGGCGCGTGTGCGTTCGGGCTCGAGATCAGCGCGCTCACGCGTGACACCGCCGTCCTGCTGGGCGCGTGAGCGCCTCGCGGGCGCGCTGCGGCTCGCGGCCGCAGCCTTCGCGCTCGCGCCGTCGAGCGCGTTCGGGGACGAGGCCCATCGCTACCGCTCGGAGCCCGGGCGCTTCCACGTCGAGCTGCCCGCGCGATCCGCGTCGGTCGCCGAGATGGAGGGCTCGAAGTTCTCGATCACCGACAACGACGTGCGCCACACCGCATTCGCGCACGGCGCGGAGTTCGCGGTCGAGATCCACGACATTCCGCGCTTCGCCGAATTCCTGCTCACGAGCCGCTACATCCTCGACCGCACGGTCGAGGGCATGTTCGAGGACATCGGCGCGCGCGGGCTCGCATCGGTCGACGTGGAGCGTCACGGGGCGCCCGCGCGCGAGGTCGCGTTCGAGATTCCCGAGCGCGACGTCGTGGGCGAGCTGCTGGTGGTGCTCGCCGACGAGCGACTCTACCTCGTGACGGTCCGCCACCCGCGCTCCGTCGAGCCGCCGAGCACGGCCGCGCGCTTCTTCGAGAGCTTCTACTTCTGGCGCGAGTAGTCGGGAGCTCCGGTCCGATCGAGCCGACGATGGCGCTCAGATGCCGGGGTTCGCGACCACCACGAACGAATCCCCTTCGACCTGGTAGAGGACTCGGTCGAAGCGATAGTACTGCTGCCCCTGGAATTCGATCTCCACCGCGTATGCGGGGATGGTCGGCACGCGCGCGCCGACCGGCGGGTCGACCGTGACGTACAGCTCCTGGCCGTCGCGGGTGATCTTCTGGTAGAAGGCGTGATTGCTCACGTAATAGTCCTGTGAGCCGACCGTCACGACGTACGGCTCGGGAATCTCGGTCAGCTCGGCGCCGGCTGGCGGCGACGCGACCACGTAGGTCACGTCTCCGGCGGCGAAAGTGGGCTGGTACCAGATCGAGTCGCAGTAGTAGTAGGTGGTTGTTCCGGTCACCTGGTTGATCACCACGGTCCTATCACACGGTGGACTGTCGTTGATGTAGAACGACACGGAGATGGCGCTCACCGGGTACCCGTACCACCAGCTCGAGTACCAGTGGTCGTCCCAGTAGTCGTCATACATGTCCTCGTACCAGTTCTGCCAGTCCTCGCGCACGTCGTCGCGCCAGTCCTGCCAATCCTCGCGATTGTCCTCCCAGTCGTCGCGGATCTGCTCGCGGTCGCGGCTCGGCAGCTGCGAAGGCTCGAGGCCCGAATTCTCGAACTTCTG
>DASPGF010000359.1:0-2254 GCA_035620755.1 Myxococcota bacterium | reverse complement strand
TCGTGCTGCTGGTCGACGACGAGCCGCTGCTGCTCAAGTCGCTGCGGCGGATCCTCGAGCGCGTCGGCTGCGAGACCGCGCTCGCCGGGTCCGCGGCCGACGCGGAGCCGCACCTCTTCGACCCGCGCCTCGACGTCGTGCTCGTCGATCTGCTGCTCGGCCCCGTGAGCGGGCTCACATTGCTGGAGAAAATCAAGAGCGCGCGCCCCGAGATCGAGGTCATCGTCATGACCGGTCACGGCAGCATCGAGAGCGCGGTGGGCTGCATCCGCAAGGGGGCCTTCGACTACCTCGAGAAGCCGTTCGACGATGTGCATCGCATCCAGACGATCGTGTGCAAGGCCGTCGAGCGGCGCCGACTCGTGCGCCGCAACCGGGAGCTCGAGAAGGAGCTGCGCGCGCGCGCGTCGATCCCCGCGCTCGTGGGCAATTCGCCGGCGATGCGAGCGCTCGCGAGCAAGATCCACAGCCTCCGGCACAGCGAGAGCCACGTGCTGCTGCAGGGCGAGAGTGGAACCGGCAAGGAGCTCGTGGCGCGCGCGATCCACGCGGCGAGCGAGCGTTCGGGCGGCGAGTTCGTGCCGGTCGACTGCGGCGCGCTGCCCGAGAGCATCATCGAGAGCGAGCTGTTCGGCCACGAGAAGGGTTCCTTCACGGGCGCGGTCGGCTCGCCCGGCCTGTTTCGGATCGCGCACCGTGGCACGCTGTTCCTCGACGAGATCGGCGAGATTCCGCCCGCCGTGCAGGCAAAGCTGCTGCGCGCGCTGCAGCAGAAGGAAGTGCGGCCGGTGGGTGCGACCAGCCCCGTGCCGATCGACATTCGCGTGATCTCGGCGACGCACCGCGACCTCGAGGCGATGGTCGAGGAGGGGCGCTTCCGGATGGATCTCTTCTACCGCCTGAACGTGATCCGGGTCGTGGTTCCGCCGCTGCGCGAGCGGCGCGGCGACATTCCGCTGCTCGTGCAGCACTTCCTGCGCAAGCACGCGGACGCGAACTCGCGCATCGACGGCATCGAGGAGCGCGCGCTCGAGCTGCTGATCGAATCCGACTGGCCCGGCAACGTGCGCGAGCTCGAGAACGCGATCGAGTCCGCGATGGCGCTCGCGCGCGGCCCGCGGCTGCGCGTGTCGGACTTCACGTTCAGCCGGCCCGCGGCGCGCGCCGCGGCCTCGAGCGCTCCGACGAGCCTGCCGATCTCGCTCGACGCGTACGAGAAGTGCGCGCTCGAGCGCGCGCTCGCGGAATGCGCGGGTGACGCGCGCAGTGCGGCGAAGCTGCTCGGCATCGGCCGCAGCACGCTGTATCGGAAGCTCGCCCAGCACGGCATCGACTCGAAGCAACGCGCGGAGCCGGTGCGCGACGCGCACGATGCGGGTGCGCGCCGGCCCGAGCGCTTCGACGACGAGTGAGGGCGCGCAGCCGACCGCTTCCCTTGCGGAGCGCCGCGCGGGGAACGACGACGGCGTTCGAGCGCGGCGGTTGCTGGAGTCGTGTCCGATCCGGTAGCTTCGCGACGTCCCGACGCGGCGCGAGCTCGCGCGCGGCGCCGCGAGCCCACCCCCCGAGGAGCGAGATCGCCTGGAAGGTTCGCGCCCCGGAGTTCGAATCCTCGTAGTTCGCTCGCCGCGGTCGGCGGGGCCCGACCCCGCGCTCGCGCTCGGCCGGCTCGGCCCGGCTGCGCTGATCGAGCGCGTGGGCAGCGCCTCCGAATGTCGCGCGCGCTGCCGCGCGGAGCGCGTCGACCTGATCGTCGCGGAGTCGGCGCTCGGCGCGGAGTGCGCGGAGCTGCTCGAGGCGTTCCGGGTCGAGGGTCCGCCCGTGGTCGTCGTCCAGCGCAACGCGAGCGAGCGCGCGGCGCTCGAGGCGTTCCGGCGGGGCGCCGCGGACTGCGTGGTCGCGGGCGACGAGTTCGCAGATGTGCTGCCCGTGGTCGCGCTCGAGCAGATCCAGCGCTGGCGCGCGGCGCGGGACCAGGGCGTCGCCGAACGGCGAATCCGCGATCTCGAGCGCTACAACCAGAACATCATCCAGAACCTGAACAGCGCGCTGCTCGTGATCGACCTCGGCGGCCGCATCGCGTTCTCGAATCCGCCGGCCGAGGAGATTCTCGGCGAGGGCGCGGAGTCGCTGCGCGGGCGCGCGATCGCGGAGTGGTTCGTGGGCTTGCCGCGCGACCAGGACCCGGTGGCGCGCACGCTCGAGACCGGCGAGCGCTGCAAGGGCGTCGAGACGAGCCTCAGGCGCGCGGCCG
>DASPGF010000358.1:0-2924 GCA_035620755.1 Myxococcota bacterium | reverse complement strand
TCGCCCGACAACGCAAGGGTGTAGAGCCACGCGAGCGCCGAGATGGCGGCGAGACCCGTGAGCAGCACGACGCGATCGCGCCGCACGACGGCCTCGAGAATCGGCGCTCGCGTCTGCGTCAAGCGATGCTCCTCTCGTGCTCCGAGCAGCCGCGCGCGGCGTCGAGATCCCGCGCCGACTCAGTACAAGCCGGGCACAATCCGCCAGCGCACGCGGCGGCAGTATCGCTGCCAGTCCTCACCGTACTTGATCTCGCAGCGGTGGTGGTCGCGGCGCTCGCGGTGGGCGAGCAGCAGCGCGAAGTAGATCGGGTAGAAGTAGGGCAGCAGCGAGCCGAAGCCGCACGCGAGCGACCACGACAGGCCGAGCAGCCAGTCGCCGAGGTAGTTCGCGTGCCGCGACCAACCCCACAGGCCCGACACGAGCAGGCGGTTGCCGTGACGCGTCTGGATGAACTCCGCGGGCTTGCCGCGGATGCGCAAACGCGTGGGCTCGCTGCGGAAGCGGTGCTTCTGCAGATTGGCGACTCGAAAGAGTGTCAGTCCGGAAAGGCCGAGCGCCGCGCACAGTGCGGCGGCCGCAATCGAGAGCGCGGGCGAATGCTCCACCAGATAGTGGGCCTGCAGCGTGTAGGTGAACGGCACCCAGACGAGATCGCCGAACAGCAGCATCCAGCCGAACTTCTCGTGCTGCACGTCGAGCGTGCTGAGGATCGCGGGCTCGTGCCAGAAGTAGTCGAGCACGTACGCGAGCTGCAGCGCGCACACGAGCGCCATCGCGAGCGAGAGCGCGCCGTCGCGCTCGATCTGCACGGCCGCGAACGACCACAAGACGAGGATCCAGCCGATCAGGCCCGGGCGCGCCTCGAAGAAGACCTTGAGATCGAAGCCGCTCACGGGGGGAATGCGCGGATTGCGCGCCGCGCCGAGGAAGTAGTCGGCGATCGCGCCGCGCGCCGCCTGGGCGTGCGGCTCGCCGACGCGCGGCTCGATGGCGCGCCCGAAGCGCAGCAGGAACAGCGCGAACGCGTAGCAGAACGCCACCGACAGCGAGAGCAGCTCGCCGAAGTGGTCGTAGATCCAGCGCGCGGGGAACAGGCCCGCCGCCACGCCCGCGCCGAATGCGAGCACGCTGATCAGCAGAGACGCGCGGCCGTTCATCCGATAGCGAAGCCGCCGCCCGTCCTCGAGCGGCATGCCCTCCACGACCGGGCCGGGCGCGAGCCGCTGCAGCAGCGCCTGGAACGCGAGCCAGCCGAGCCACGCAGCCGCGCTACGCCAGCTCGGAACCAGGCTCGCCGCGAATGCCCCGAGATCGGAGCCCCGCTGCGGCAGCAGCGAACCCTGGTTGAAGCGCGCGCAGAAGTAGAGGTAGGCGGCCGCCGCGGGCAGCGCGAGCAGCAGCGCGATGTGCCCGGCGGGCCCGCCGAAATCCGATCGCGTGCGCCGCGCGCTCGGGGCGCGCTCCTGGTCGCGCTCGCGCGTGTGCGGGCTCGCAGCCATCGGCGGATTCTCGCACAGCCCTCGGCGCGGCCGCGCGCGCGTTCGAACTTTCCGCGGTGGCGGTCGGCTTTCTCGCCTACCCTCCTCAACCACGGCAGAAGCCATGGGGTAGTCGGAGCACGGGGCGATGCGGGTATCAAGTGGCAGCGAGCAATCGAATCGCGAGCCCCGCGTCGATCGACCCGATCTCGCGCCGGGCAGCGGTCGGGTGCTCGTGACGGGCGCGACCGGCCACCTCGGTGCGAATCTCGTCGCGAAGCTGCTCGCGGATGGCGAGCGCGTGCGCGTGCTGCTCGAGCCCGGCGCGGACCCGCGCGCGCTCGACGGCCTCGCGCTCGAGCGCGCGCTGGGCGACCTGCGCGACGCCAAGGCGGTCGACGCGGCGCTCGCGGGCTGCCAACGCGTCTATCACTGCGCGGCGCTGATCTCGACCCTCCAGGGAACCGCCGAGCATCGGCGCCGACTGTTCGAGACCAACGTGCTCGGCACCCGCCACGTGCTCGAGGCCGCCGCGCGTCACGGCGTCGCGCGCGTCGTGGCGACCGGATCGTTCAGCGCGGTCGGCCACGATCTCGACGACCCCTCCGCGCCGAGCGACGAGTCGCTGCCCCACTACCCGTTCCAGCGCGCGCTTCCCTACGAGCGCACCAAGGTGCTGGCGGAGCTCGAGTGCCTGCGCGCGGCTGCGCGCGGGCTCGACGTGTTGATCGCGACCTCGTGCGCGATCCTCGGCGGCCGCGACTTCGTGCCGTCGCGCATGGGCCAGACACTGTGTGATTTTGCCAACGGCCGACTGCGCACCTTCGTACCGGGCGGCTTCGAGTTCGTGAGCGCGCGCGACATCGTCGCCGGCCACCAGCTCGCGATGTCGCGCGGCCGCGCGGGCGAGAAGTACATCTTCAGCACTCGCTTCGCGACCCTCGACGAGATCGTGGAGCTGTTCGAGCGCGTCACGGGCGTCAGACGGCCGGCCCGCCGGCTGCCCGCGCCGGTGATGGGAGCCTTCGCGAGCCTCGCGAGCCCGCTGCTCACGCGCTTCTTCCCGAACGCGCGACAGCGGCTCACCCCGGGAGCGATCCGGCTGCTGCAGAAGCGGCGGCACGCCAACACGAGCAAGGCGCAGACTGAGCTAGGTTTCCGGCCCACCAACATCGAGAGCGCGGTGGAGGAGGCCTATGCGTTCTTCCACGCGCGCGGCGCGATCCGCAACCCAGCCGCGCGCGCGCCGTCGAGCGCCGCGCTCGAGCAGGCGCTGGCCGCATCGCCCGCCGTCTAGTCGTCGCGGAGCGGAGGAGGTCCATGTCGATCGCCCGTGAACTCCGCGCGCCGCTGCTTGAGGTGACCCTCTGAGCATCGACCAGCAAGCCTTCGACGCGGTCGTGATCGGAGCGGGGCCGGTCGGCTGCGTCGCCGCGCTCGCGC
>DASPGF010000357.1:0-2340 GCA_035620755.1 Myxococcota bacterium | reverse complement strand
AGCCCGGCTGGCGCCTCGCGCAGCCAGACCTCGCGCGGACGCTCGAGCTGCTCGCGGCGCGCGGCCCGCGCGCCTTCTACGAGGGCGAGCTCGCGCGCGCCATCGTCGCGAGCGTGCAGAAGGAAGGGGGCGTGCTCGCGCTCGAAGACCTGACCGGCTACGAGCCGAAGCTCCGCACGCCGCTGCACGGCAGCTACCGCGGCTACGCGATCCACTCGTTTCCGCCGCCGTCGTCGGGCGGTGTCGCGCTGATCGAGAGCCTGAACATCCTCGAGGGCTTCGAGCTCGCGGAGTTCGGGCCCGGCTCGTCGGCGAGCATCCACCGCATCGTCGAGGCGATGAAGTTCGCGTTCGCGGACCGCGCCGCGCATCTCGGCGACAGCGACTTCGTCGAGGTGCCGATCGACGAGCTCATCGACAAGGGCTATGCGGCACAGCTGCGCGCGCGCATCAATCCGCCGTGGTGGCAGCGCGCGCCCTCGCGGTGGCTGCAGCGCGAGAGTGCGCTGCGGCTGGAGCAGCCCGGCCTGCTGCCCGACGACGCGGGCACCGCGCACCTCTCGGCGATGGACGCGGCGGGCAACGCGGTCGCGCTCACGGGCACGATCAACACGCTCTACGGCTCGGGCATCACCGTTCCCGGCACGGGCATCGTGCTCAACAACGAGATGGACGACTTCGCGAAGGCCCCCTACGAGCCCAACAGCTACGGGCTGATCGATACGCTCGGGCGCAACGCGGTCGCGCCGCGCAAGCGCCCGCTCTCGAGCATGACCCCGACGATCGTCGAGAAGGATGACAAGACGGTGTTCGTGACCGGCAGCCCGGGCGGCCCGCGCATCATCTCGACGACGCTGCTCACGATCGTCAACTTCATCGACTACGGGATGGACGTGCAGCAGGCGGTCTCGGCGCCGCGCGTCCACCACCAGTGGGAGCCCGACAAGCTGCGCGTCGAGGCCGCGGTGCCCGAAGACGTGGTCGAGGCGTTGCGCGCGCGCGGCCACGACGTCGACGTCTCCGATTGGGACTGGTCGGTCGCCGAGGCGATCGCGTTCGATCCCGAAACCGGCTGGTTCACGGGCGGCAGCGACCCGCGCAGCCAGGGCCTCGCGCTCGGCCCCTAGCCCGGGCAGTTCCGCTCTCGATTGAGTGATCGGCGGCTGGCCGGGGCCCAGTTGGCCGGGCTGGTACGCGCCCGGGCAGTTCCGCTCTCGATTGAGTGATCGGCGGCTGGCCGGGGCCCAGTTGGCCGGGCTGGTTCTCGCTCCGCGTGCGGCGCGCTCAGGGTCGGATCAGCGCGAGCGTGTAGGCGTCGAGGTCGACGATGCGCTGCGCGACGCGCAGCACCGCGTGCTTGTCGACCGCCGCGATCCGTTCGGGAAACGCGCAGTCGGCGTCCGCGCCGAGCCCGTATAGCGCGTTGAGCGAGATCAGTCCCGCGTGGGCGGCGTTGCGCTGCAGGTCGATCGCGTGGTTGCCGATCAGGTAGCGCTTCGCGCGCTCGAGCTCGCCGTCGGCGGGCGCCTGCTCGACGAGCTTCGCGAGCTCCTCGAGCATGCCCGCGCGCGCCGCGTCGAGCTTGTCGGGCGCGGTTGCGATGTACACCGTGAAGAAGCCCGGCGCGATGCCCTCGGTGCTGATGGCGTTGACCGCGTAGGCGAGGCTGCGACGATCGCGCAGCTCGAGGAACAGCCGACCGCCCTGTCCCGCGAGCAGCTGCACGATCACGTCGAGCGCGTGGCGGTCGGGGTCCGCGACGGTGACGCCGCGGAAGCCGATCACGAGGTGCGCCTGCGCGCGATCCTTGCGCAGCTCGGCGACGCGGATCTCGCGCGGAGCGGGCTCGGGCGGCGGAGCGGGAGCCGCGAAGCCGCCGCTCGGCAGCGCGGCGAGGCGCGCCGAGAAGCGCGCCGCCGCCGCGTCGGGATCGACGTCGCCGACGACCGCGACCACCATGTTCTCGCCGCGGATCAGCCGCTCGTGATGCGCGCGCAGCAGATCGGTGTCGAAGCGGTTCACGGTCTCCGCGAAGCCGAGCGCGGGCAGCCGGTAGGGGTGCCGCTCGAAGTGGGTCTCGGCGAACAGCAGATAGACGAGCTGGGCGAGCCGATCCTCGCGGCGCTCGATCGCAGCGAGCGTGTCGCTGCGCTCGCGCTCGAGCTCTTCGGCGTCGAAGGCGGGCTCGAGCAGCAGCTCGGAGAACAGCTCGAGCGTGGCGTCGAGCACCTCGGCCGGGCACTCGAGCGAGGTGCCGAGGCTGTTGCGACCCGCGAAGCCGTCGACGTCGGCTGCGAGATTCTCCGCCGCGCGCGCGAAGTCCGCCGTCGAGTGGCTGCT
>DASPGF010000356.1:0-2086 GCA_035620755.1 Myxococcota bacterium | reverse complement strand
AACAACCTGCTCGCGGTGATCCTCGGCAACCTCGAAGCCGCCGAAGCCCGCAGCGAGGACCGCGAGGATCTGTCGTCGCTGCTGCGCGACGCGACGGATGCCGCGGTTCGCGGCGCGGCGCTCACGCAGCGCCTGCTCGCGCTGTCGCGCAAGCAGGCGCTCAAGCCCGAGCCGATCGACCCGGGCGAGCTCGTGGCGGGCATGTCGAACCTGCTCGAGCGCTCGCTCGGCGCGCCGGTCGCGGTGCAGATCACGCGCGCCGACGACGTGCGGCCCTGCATCGCGGATCCCACGCAGCTCGAGAGCACGCTGCTCAACCTCGCGATCAACGCGCGCGACGCGATGCCCGATGGCGGCGTGATCGCGATCGAAGTCGCCAACGCGGAGATCGACGCGGCCTACGCGAAGGATCACCCCTCCGTGCAGCCCGGCAGCTACGTCGAGATCCGCGTTCGCGACACGGGAGTGGGCATCGACCCCGCGATCCTCCCGCGCGTCTTCGATCCGTTCTTCACCACCAAGGAGGTCGGCGCGGGAACCGGCCTCGGCCTGAGCATGGTCTACGGCTTCGCGAGGCAGTCGCGCGGCCACGTGACGATCCGCAGCGAGGTCGGGCGCGGTACGGAGGTGCGCCTCTACCTTCCGGCGTGTCCCGAGCGCTCGCCGTTCAGCGTCGATCGCGAGCGCGATGAGACACCGCGCGGTCGTGGCGAGTCGATTCTCGTCGTCGAGGATCAGCCCGCGGTTCGGCGGCTCGTCGGCCGGCTGCTCGAAGACCTCGGCTATCGCGTCTGCTCGGCGGCGGATGGCGCCGACGCGCTGCGGCTGCTCGCGGAGCTCGGCTGCGTCGATCTGCTGCTCAGCGACGTGGTGCTGCCCGGAGAGATCTCCGGGCGCGACCTCGCCTTCGAGGCCCGCAGGCGGCAGCTCACGCTGAGTGCGCTGCTGATGTCCGGCTACGCGCCGGATGCGGACGCCGACGCTCGCGCGCCCGAGGCCGCGGCGAGCCTGCTCCACAAGCCGTTCCGCAGATCCGAGCTCGCGCGCCACGTGCGCGCGGCGCTCGACGCGCGCGCATCGATCTGAGGCGCGCGCTCTGCACCCGGCAACCGCGCGCAGCCCGCGCGAGCGCTCAGCGCACGAGCTGGTTCTCGAACGCGAAACGGATCAGGTCGCTCGTCGACGAGAGGTTGAGCTTCTCCATCACGCGCGCGCGGTAGGTCGAGGCGGTGCTCACGCTGATCCCGAGCTGGTGCGCGACCTCCTTGAGGCCCATGCCGTCGCCGATCAGCCGCAGCAGCTCGAACTCGCGCGGCGAAAGCGACGCGAGACCGACGCGATCGCGCTTCGGCTGGCGCAGGTGCTCGATCACGCTGCGCGAGAACGCGGGCGGAATGTAGACCTCGCCCGCGTTCACCGCGCGAATCGCGCTGATCAGCTCCTCCACCGCGGAGGACTTCACCATGAAGCCGCGCGCACCCGACTCGATCGCGCGCACCGCATAGTGGACGCTCTCGTGCACGGTCAGCACCAGCACGCGCACCGGCGAGCGGCTGCGCGCGATCTGCTCGAGCAGCGGCAGCGAGCCGCCGCCGGGCAGGTTGTAGTCGAGCACGAGCACGTCCGGCGCCGACTCGCGAGCGATGCGCTCAGCGTCGTCGATCGACTCTCCGAGGCCGATGACCTCGATGTCGTCGTCGTCCTCGAGCACGGAGGCGAGCGCGACGCGGATCATTGCGTGATCGTCCACGATCGCGACGCGAATCGGCGAGCGGCCTCGATTCATGTCGGCCCCGCCCGATCGGGCTCGCGCTCGGAATCGATCGGAATGCGGATCGCGATCTCGGTGCCGCGGCCGGGCTCGGAGTGGATCTCGAACGTCCCGCCGAGCAGCTCGGCGCGCTCCTGCATGCCGAGCAGGCCGAGGCGCGTGTGGTCCCGCGCTCGGGGGTCGAAGCCGATCCCCCGATCCGCGACCGTGATCTGCAGCTCGCCGCCCCGCACCAGCGCCCGAACCCACGCCCGCTGCGCGCGCGCGTGCCGGAACACGTTGTTGAGCGCCTCCTGCACGCAGCGATACGCGTTG
>DASPGF010000355.1:0-3731 GCA_035620755.1 Myxococcota bacterium | reverse complement strand
GCCGCTCGCGATGCGGCTCGCGATCTACGCGGGAATCATCGATCGACCGAACGAGCGCTCCGTGAGCCGACGGCCCGACATGCCGCTGCTCGGCGGCATCGCGGTCGGGCTGGGCTTCGCGGCGGGCCTCGCGGTCGCGCTGCGCCAGGTCGCGCCGCCGACTCCCGACGGGCATCTGCTCGCGCTCGCGCTCGGCGGCTCGCTGCTGCTCGCGGCAGGCATCTACGACGACCGGCGCGGCATGAACGCGTGGGCGAAGTTCAGCGTGCAGATCATCGCGGCCGTGCTGGCCACAGCGTCGGGATACCACATCGATCACCTCACGGAGCCATTCTCGCGCACGACGTTCTTCCTGCCGACGTGGCTGAGCTGGACGGTCACGGTACTCTGGATCGTGACGGTCACGAACGCGATCAACCTCGTGGATGGCCTCGACGGGCTCGCGGCCGGCGTCGCCGCGATCATCGCCGCGACGCTCGCGCTGCTCGCCGCGCAGGCCGGTGAGATCTTCGGCGCTTGCATGGGTGTCGCGCTGGTGGGCGCCCTGCTGGGCTTTCTCCCGTTCAACTTCGCGCCGGCCCGGATCTTCCTCGGCGACACCGGGGCTCTGTTCATCGGCTACGTGCTCGCGCTGCTCGCGCTCGAGGGCTACCGCCAGGTCACGCTGCTGACCTTCGTCGTTCCGCTGCTCGCCCTCGCGGTGCCGATTCTCGACACCGCGCTCTCGGTGATCCGGCGCCTGCGAAACCACGCTCCGATCTTCAACGCCGACCGGCAACACATGCACCACCGCATGCTAGAGTTCGAGGGGTCGGCGCGAAGCGCGGTGTTCCAGGTCTACGTGCTCACCGCCGCTTTCTGCTTGATTTCGATGGCGTTCTCGAAGCTCGAGGGCTACATGGCGCTGCTCTTCCTCGCGGCGGTCGCGCTGCTCACCTATCGGCTCGTGGCGAACCTCGGCGCGTTGTCGCGGGAGCCGCACGCGGCCGCGCCGTCGAGCGCAGAGCTGGCTTCCGGCAAAGACGAGCGATGACCCCCGGCCGCGCGCTGATCACCGGCATCACGGGGCAGGACGGCTCGTATCTCGCGGAGCTGCTGCTCGCGAAGGGCTACGAGGTGCACGGCATGGTGCGGCGCTCGAGCACCGAGACCTTTGAGCGCATCGCCCAGCTCGCGGGCAGGATTCAGCTGCATCAGGCGGATCTGCTCGACGCGAGCTCGCTCGTGAGCACGCTGCGCGAGGTGCGGCCGTCTGAGGTGTACAACCTCGCCGCGCAATCGTTCGTTCCGACGAGCTGGGTGCAGCCCTCGCTCACCGGTGAGTTCACGGCGATCGGCGTCACGCGCATGCTCGATGCGGTTCGCATCGTCGATCCGGAGATCCGTTTCTATCAGGCGTCGAGCTCGGAGATGTTCGGGATGGCGCGCGAGATGCCGCAGAACGAGGCGACGGCCTTCTATCCGCGCAGCCCGTACGCGGTCGCGAAGGTCTACGGCCATTGGATCACGGTCAACTACCGCGAGAGCTACGGGCTGTTCGCGGTCGCGGGAATCCTGTTCAACCACGAGTCGCCGCGCCGCGGCCGGGAGTTCGTCACGCGCCGGATCTCGGAGGGCGTGGCGCGCATCAAGCTCGGGCTCGACGACGAGCTCGCGCTCGGCAGTCTCGAATCGAGGCGCGACTGGGGCTATGCGCCCGAATACGTCGACGCGATCTGGCGTATGCTGCAGGCCAGCGAGCCCGTCGACTACGTGATCGGCACGGGAATCCAGCACTCCGTCCAGGACTGCGTCGAGATCGCGTTCCGCCACGTCGGTCTCGATCCGAGCGACTTCGTGCGCGTCGAGCCGACCTTGGTGCGGCCGGCCGAGGTGGATTCGCTGCTCGCCGACCCTGCGAAGGCGCGCGAGTCGCTCGGCTGGCGCGCCGAGACCTCCTTCGAGCAGCTCGTCGCGATCATGGTCGAGGCCGATCTCGAGCGTCAGGAGCGCGCGAGCGGGCGCCGCCGCGACCGCGGAGCGTCTCGGTGAAACGCCCCGCGCGCGTGCTCGTGACGGGCGCCGCGGGGTTCATCGGCTCGAGCCTCGTCGACCGGCTGCTCGCGGAGGGGCGCGAGGTCGTCGGCCTCGACAGCTTCGACTCGTTCTACCCGGAGCAGCACAAGCAGCGAAACCTCGCGGGCGCGCTCGCAAACGCGGGCTTCCGACTCGTGCGCGGGGACATCCGCAGCGCGGAGACGCTCGAGTCGCTGTTTGGAGAGCGCGGCTTCGACGCGGTCGTCCACCTCGCCGCGCTCGCGGGTGTGCGCCCGAGCCTCGAGCGCCCCGCGCTGTACGCGGACGTGAACGTGCACGGAACCAGCGCGGTGCTCGAGGCCGCGGTGCGCCACGGCTGCCCCCACGTGGTGTTCGCTTCGAGCTCCTCGGTGTATGGCGAGCGCGAGGACGGCCCGTTCCGGGAATCCGATCCCGTCGAGCGGCCGGTGTCGCCCTACGCGGCGACCAAGCGCGCAGGCGAGCTGATCGCGCACACCTTCCACCACGCGCACGGGCTGTCGGTCAGCTGCGCGCGCATCTTCACCGCGTACGGGCCGCGCCAGCGACCCGATCTCGCGATCCGGAAGTTCGCGGAGCGGATGCTCCAGGGGAGATCGATTCCCGTGTTCGGAGACGGGCGCAGCCTGCGCGACTTCACCTATATCGACGATCTCGTCGATGGCCTGCTGCGCGCCACGGATCGCCCGCTCGGCTTCGCGATCCTGAACTTCGGCGCGGGTGGGAAGGTCACGGTGCTCGAGGTGATCGAGCTGCTCGAGAAGGAGCTGCGCGTCGCCGCCGAGATCGAGTGGCTCCCCGCGCAGATCGGAGACGTTCGCCGCACCTGGTCCGACAGCCGCGCGGCGCGTGAGGCGCTCGGCTTCGAGCCTCGGGTTCCGCTCGAGGAAGGGATCGCGCGCTTCGCCGCGTGGCTGCGGGAGCGCGCGTGAGCGCGCGCTCGACGCGCAGGCTCGCGCTCGTCACCGGCGGCGCGGGCTTCATCGGCGGCCACCTCGTCGAGGGCCTGCTCGCCGCGGGCTGGGCGGTGCGCGTGCTCGACGATCTGTCGACGGGCTCGCAGCGGAATCTCGCGGGCGCGATCGACCGCATCGACTTCACGCGCGGCGACATTCGCGACCGCGACGCGCTCGAGCGCGTCGTGAAGGGGGTCGAGGTCGTGTTCCACGAGGCCGCGATGGCGTCGGTTCCGCGCAGCATCGCGATGCCCGTGATGACGAACAGCGTCAACGTCGACGGAACGCTGCTCGTGCTCGAGACCGCGCGCCAGGCCGGTGTGCGGCGCGTGGTCTACGCGGCGTCGTCGTCCGCATACGGGGACACCGAGGTGCTGCCGAAGCGGGAGACCATGCCGGCGAATCCGCGCTCGCCCTACGCGCTGCAGAAGTTCAGCGGCGAGGAGTACTGCCGGCTCTACCACGAGCTGTACGGCCTCGAGACGGTGTCCCTGCGCTACTTCAACATCTTCGGTCCGCGGCAGGACCCGAGCAGCGACTACGCGGCGGTGATTCCGCGCTTCGTGACCGCCGCGCTCGCGAATCGACCGCCGGTGATCTTCGGAGACGGCCTCCAGACCCGCGACTTCACGTACGTCGAGAATGCGGTTCGGGCCAACCTGCTCGCGGCCGACGCGAAGCGCGCGCCGGGCTCGGTGATCAACGTCGCCGCGGGCGTGC
>DASPGF010000354.1:0-11652 GCA_035620755.1 Myxococcota bacterium | reverse complement strand
GTCGCGGGCGCGTGGTCGATAGCGCCGCTCGCCGCTCCGCTGCTCGCGCTCGCGGGCGCGCTCGCGGTCGCCTGCTTCGTCAAGGCGTTCGGTGCGGTATTCCTCGGGCCGAGCCGCTCCGCGGGCGCCGAGCGCGCGCACGAATCGCCGCCGAGCATGCTCGTCGCGATGAGCGCGCTCGCATTCGGCTGCATCGCGATCGGCGCGCTGCCCGCATTCGTGATGCCCGTGCTCGATCGGGTCGTCAACACCTGGATTCCGCTGCGGGCCGCGCCGGTGTCGCTCGCGGAGCTCGTGCCGTGGCACGCGGTGATGGCAGTCAACGCCGCGCTCGTTGCGCTCGCGCTCATCGCGGCGCTCGTGCTGCGCATGCGCGCTGCGCGCCGCCCCGCCGCGCAGTCGATCACCTGGGATTGCGGCTACTCGCAGCCCGCACCGACGATGGCGTACACGGCGTCGTCGTTCGCGCAGATCCTCGTGGATCTCTACCGCTGGCTGCTGCGGCCGCGCGCCGAGAGCGCGGTCTCGAAGCAGCTCTTCGCGCCCCCGCAGAGCTTTCACAGCGCGGTTCCCGAGCCGGTGATGGAAGGCGTGCTCGCGCCGTTGTGGCTCGACGTGCGGCGCGCGCTGCTGCCGCTGCGCGCGCTCCAGCAGGGCCGCGTGCATCGTTACCTCGTCTACATGCTGCTCACGCTCTGCGCGCTGCTCGCGTCGCTCGTTCCGCTCGAAGACATGCTCGTGCGGTTCTTCGGATGGTGAGGAGCGCGCGCACGGCGATGGATTCGAGATGACGCAATATCCTGCGCCCGTCGCGCTCGAGCTCACTGCGGCGCTCTGCATCGCGCTGAGCGGCGCGCCGGCCTATCTGCTGGGGACGAGCGCGCGCGGCAGCAAGCGGCTGGATGCGCTGCGGCAGACGAGTGCAACCGCGCTCAATGGAATCGGATCAGCGCTCGGGCTCGCGGCGCTCGTGCTCTACGTGCGCTCGGGCGATGCGTCGACGCTCGTGATTGCGCCGCTGCCGATCGGTCGCCTCGCGTTT
The DNA here is from genome assembly GCA_035620755.1 of Myxococcota bacterium. GTDB lineage: Bacteria > Myxococcota_A > UBA9160 > UBA9160 > SMWR01 > JACZVU01. The sequence goes on along the minus strand of DASPGF010000354.1, from coordinate 10,610 downwards.
GCGCTCGACGGCCTCTCCGCGCTGTTCCTCGTTCCGATCCTGATCGTCTCCGCGCTCGGGTCGGTCTACGGCTCGAGCTACTGGCGCGAGGAGGAGCATCGCGAGAGCGGCTGCAGGCTGCGCCTGGGGTGGGGGATCATGACGGCGTCGATGATCGCGGTCGTGCTCGCGCGCGATGCGGTGGCGTTCCTGATCGCCTGGGAGGTGATGGCGCTCGCGGCATTCTTCTTGATGGGCGCCGACGAGCAGAGCGCGGAGGTGCGACGGGCATCGTGGATCTATCTCGTCGCGACGCACGCGGGTACGCTCTGCCTTCTGGGCTTCTTCGCACTGCTCGGGGCTCTGCAGGGCTCGAGCGCGCTCTGGCTGACGCTCGGCGCTGCTGAGGGCGGCTCGCTTTCGACCGCGCTGTTCGCACTCGGCACGCTGGGGTTCGGCCTCAAGGCGGGCCTGATGCCGCTTCACGTATGGCTGCCGGGCGCGCACGCGAACGCGCCGAGCCATGTGTCGGCGCTGCTCTCGGGCGTGCTGCTCAAGATGGGAATCTACGGCGTGGTGCGCGTCTGCGGGCTGTTGCCGCATCCGCCGGTGTGGTGGGGCGCGACGCTGATCGGTGTGGGAGCGCTCTCGGGCGTGCTCGGCATCGTGCTCGCGCTCGCGCAGCACGATCTCAAGCGCCTGCTCGCCTATAGCAGCATCGAGAACATCGGAATCATTGCCGTCGGTGTGGGGCTCGCGACGCTCGGCCGCGCGCTCGGCCGTGCGGATCTCGTCGCGTTGGCGCTCGGCGGCGCGTTGTTCCATGTGCTCAACCACGCTCTCTTCAAGCCGCTGCTGTTCTTCGTGGCCGGCAGCGTGCTGCACGCGACCGGCTCGCGGCGCGTCTCGTCGCTCGGCGGACTGGCGCGTTCGATGCCGAGCACGTTCGCGGTATTTGCGGTGGGGGCGGTCGCGATCTGCGGGCTGCCTCCGCTGAACGGCTTCGCGAGCGAGTGGCTGCTCTTCATCGCCCTGTCGCGAGCGGTCGGCGTCGATGCCGGGCACGGCGCGGTCTGGGCGGGCCTCGCCGCACCCGCTCTCGCTCTGATCGGAGCGCTCGCGGTCGCTGGCTTCGTCAAGATTGCGGGAATCGCATTCAGCGGCGAAGCGCGCAGCGAGGCTGCGGCGCGCGCGCACGATCCCGCTGCGGCGATGCTCGCGCCGATGATCGCGCTCGCGAGTGCCTGTGTGTTGCTCGGCGTCGTGCCGGGCGCGGCGATGAGCCTGCTCGAGCGCGCGATCTCGACCTGGGATCCCTCGCTCGAGAACGTCGCCTCCGCGCTCGCCACGTTGGCTCCGCTCGGCTGGATTTCCATTTCTGCTGCGTTGCTGATCGCGTTCATCGCAGCGAGTGCGGCCATCGCGAGCGGATGGCGCGCCCAGACGCGCTTGGCGTCGACCTGGGACTGCGGCTATGCGCACCCCACGCCGCGCATGCAGTATGTCGGCGCGTCGTTCTCCGAGACGCTCGTCAGTCTCTTCGACTGGGCGGTGCGTGCGCGTCGCGCGCTCCTCGAGCGGCCTCGGCTGTTCCCGCGCGCGACGCGCTTCGAATACGACGTGCCCGACGTGGTGCTCGATCGCGCCGTGCTCCCGCTCGCGCGGATCGCCGAGCGGAAGATGTGGCACGTTCGCGCGCTGCAGCGCGGCCCCGTCCAGATGTACCTGCTCTACATGCTGCTCGCGGTCGTGATCCTGCTGATGGTGGCGCCATGAGCGGCTCGCGCTCGAGCGCCGGGGAATCGAGATGATCGACCTGCCGGTCATCATCGTGCACTTCGCGCTGCTGCTCGGCTTCCCGCCGCTGCTGCTCGGCGTGATCAACAAGACCAAGGCGAAGTTCGCGGGCCGACGCGGGCCGCCTCTGCTCCAGGCGTACTACGACCTCGCGCGGCTGCTTCGCAAGCAGATGGTCGTGAGCCGTACGACCACCTGGATCTTCCGCGCAGGGCCCGTGATCGCGCTGAGCTCCGCGCTGCTCGCGGGCGCGCTCGTGCCGTTCGGCGCGTTCGACGCGCCGCTTCGCTTCACGGGCGATTTCGTGCTGTTCGCCTACCTGCTCGCGCTGGGTCGCTTCTTCACGGCGGCCGCCGCGCTCGATACGGGCTCCGCGTTCGAGGGAATGGGCGCTGCGCGCGACGTGTCGTTCGCGTGCCTTGCGGAGGCCGCTCTGTTCGTGGCGTTCGTGGTGCTCGTGCGGCTTTCCGGCGCGCTGAGCCTCACGCCGATGCTTCATGCGCCGATCGCGGCGCCGTTCCACGGGCTTCCCACGGCGGCGCTCGCGCTCGTTGCCGTGGCGCTGTTCGTCGTGCTCTTGGTCGAGAATGCGCGGGTTCCGATCGACGACCCGAATACCCACCTGGAGCTGACGATGATCCACGAGGTGATGCTGCTCGATCACAGCGGGCCGCTGCTCGGCGTTGCGCTCTACGCCGCGTCGCTGAAGCTCTTCTTGCTGTCCGCGCTGCTGTTGCACCTGGTCGCGCCCTTCGCGCTGGGCAGCCCGGCGCTCGACTGGCTCGCGTTCGCCGCGGGCCTCGTCGCGATCGCGATCGGCATCGGCGTGGTGGAGTCGGTGATGGCGAGGCTGAGGCTCCGCTACGTGCCGTCGCTGCTGATCGCGTCGACGATCCTGTGCGTGTTCGGCTTCGTGCTCACGCTGGCATGAGAAGGAGCGTCGCATGCTGAGATTCTCGATCGTCAACCTGCTGCTCGTCGGCATCCTGCTTCTGAATCTCTTCATGCTCGGCACCAGCCGGATTCGCGCGTTGATCCAGGCGGCCGCGCTGCAGGGCGTGGTGCTCGGCGCGATGCCGCTGCTGATCGCCGACCGGCTCAGCTCGAACGCGGCCCTGATCGCCGTCGCAACCATCGTGCTCAAGGGCGCGCTGATTCCGCAGATGCTGCGCAAGGCGCTGCGCGACGCACAGATCAAGCGCGAGATCGAGCCGCTGATCGGCTTCGTTCCGACGATGCTGCTCGGCGCGCTCGGGACGCTGCTGTCGATCGCGCTCGCCTCGGGGCTTCCGCTCGAGCCCGAGCACAGCGAGCTGCTGATCGTGCCCGCGTCTTTCTCGACGGTTCTCACGGGCTTCCTGCTGCTCACGACGCGCATCAAGGCGATCACCCAGGTGATCGGCTACCTCGTGCTCGAGAACGGCATCTTCATCTTCGGCATGCTGCTGGTCGAGGCACTGCCGTTCCTGGTCGAGATCGGCGTACTGCTCGACCTGTTCGTGGGCATCTTCGTGGTCAGCATCATCATCCACCACATCAACCGCGAGTTCGCGTCGCTCGATACGCGCCGGCTCGCGTCGCTGAAGGAGTGAGCCGGTGCGGTGCGAGTTGATGCGCCGGCGTTGCCAGGAGAGCTTCGCGATGCGGCGTGAAGGAGTGGGGCGGTGCTGCTCGTCGCGCTGATCGCGCTGCCCGTGCTGGCGGCGGTGTTCGCCGCGCTGCTGCCGTCGGAGCGCCGGCGCCCGATCGTCCTGCCGCTGGCGGCCGCCGGCCACCTGGCGCTCGCGCTCACGGCGGTAGCCTCCGACGATCCGGCCGCGTTCGGAGGTTGGCTTGCGCTCGACCCGCCGGGCCGGCTCGTGCTGCTGCTGCTGAGCGTGCTGTTCGCGCTTTGCGCCGTGTATGCGGTCGGCTATCTGCACTACCGCGGTGAGCTGTCGAATCGCGTCTTCGTGCCGTGCCTGCTCGCGTTTCTCGCGATGACGACGCTCGTCGTCTGCGCGCAGCACCTCGGGCTGATGTGGGTCGCGGTCGAAGCGAGCACGCTCGCGACGGCGCCGCTGATCTACTTCAACCGCACGCCGCGCTCGATCGAGGCGACCTGGAAGTATCTGCTGGTGGGTTCCGTCGGAATCGCGCTCGCGCTGCTCGGATCGTTCGCGCTCGCCTATGCGTCGATCGGCTCCGATCCATCGCTGCTGTTCGGGGATCTGCTGGCGCGCGCGGACCGCATGGACCGCTCGTGGCTGCACGTGGCATTCGCGCTGCTGCTCGTCGGGTATGGAGCCAAGATGGGGCTCGCCCCGATGCACAGCTGGAAGCCGGACGCCTACGGCGAGGCGCCCGGCGTCGTGGGGGCGCTGCTCGCGGGCGGGCTCACGAACTGTGCGTTTCTCGCGCTCGTGCGCGTCTTCCAGATCTGTCAGGCGGCCGGCGAAGGCGCTTACGCGAGCCGGCTGCTCATTACGTTCGGCCTGCTCTCGATCGCGGTGGCCGCCGCATTCCTGGTCGGTCAACGCGATTTCAAGCGCATGCTCGCGTATTCGAGCATCGAGCACATGGGAATCCTCGTACTGGGCATCGGCCTCGGTGCCGGTGCGCTGTTCGCCGCGCTGCTGCATATGCTCAACAACGGCATCGCGAAGGGCGTGCTGTTCCTGTCGGCGGCCAACATCCACCGCGCATTCGACAGCAAATCCATCGATGAGGTGCGGGGTGCGATGCGCCGCGTGCCGCTCTCGGGAACGCTCTTCCTGTTCGGCTTCTTCGCGATCACGGGCTCTCCGCCGTTCGGGCCGTTCGTGAGCGAATTCCTGATCGTGAGCCACGCCTTCGCCGCGGAGCGCTTCTTCATCGCATCGGCGATGCTGCTGCTTCTGCTCGTGGTGTTCGTCGGAATGGGTCGCACGGTGCTCGCGGTGGTGCAGGGTCTGCCCTCGCCCGAGGCGCAGCGGACGAGCTACCGCGATGGCCTGCTGACGGGCCTGCCCGTTCTCTGTGCGATGGCGATCGTGCTGCTGCTCGGGCTGCACATTCCGCCGCCGCTCGAGGCGCTGCTTCGCGAGGGCGCCGCATTCCTGGAGCAGAGGCCGTGAGCGCCTCGAGCAGCGCGCTTGCGCGCTTCGCGGTGATTGGAAACGCGCGCGCGCTCGAGCGCTCGGCGTTGCCGCAGCTTTCGCCGGCCGAGCTGCTCGGCGCGATCTCCGACGCCGTTGCTGCGGGATGCCGAGTCGCGGCGCTCTTCGGCATGGCGGATGCCGATCCGGAGGCGGTGTCGCTGATCGCGGTGCTCGCGGACGATCGCTTGGGCCGGCTCCAGCTCGCTGGCGCGCGCGTTCGCGGCGGCGAGTTCGAATCGCGCACGCCCGCGTGTCCGCAGCTGCAGCTGTTCGAGCGAGAGATCGCGGAGCAGTTCGGCGTGCGCGCCATCGGGCATCCGTGGTTCAAGCCCGTCCGCTACCAGCAATCCTACCGGCCTGGCTGCGAGGCATTCGGTCGTGGCGAGAGCGGGCCCCCCGCGATCGGCGTGGCGGATTTCTACCGGGTCGAGGGCGACGAGGTGCACGAGGTCGCGGTCGGCCCGGTGCACGCGGGCGTCATCGAGCCGGGTCACTTCCGCTTCCAGTGTCATGGCGAGAACGTCTTCCATCTCGAGATCTCGCTCGGCTATCAGCATCGCGGCGTCGAGCGCGCACTGATCGGCGGGCCCGACAAGCGCTCGATCCACTATGCGGAGACGCTCGCGGGCGACACCAGCGCCGGACACGCGACCGCGTACTGCCAGCTCGTCGAATCGCTCGCGGGCTGCCAGAAGACGGCGCGCGCTCAGGCGCTGCGCGGCGTCGCGCTCGAGCTCGAGCGTCTCGCGAACCACGTCGGAGATCTCGGTGCGCTTGCAAACGACATCGCGTTCCTCCCCACGGCCTCTTACTGCGGGCGGCTTCGCGGCGACTTTCTCAACATGACGGCAGCGCTCTGCGGAAGCCGCTTCGGACGCGGCATGATCCGCCCGGGCGGTGTGGGCTTCGACGCCGACGATCGCATTGCGAGCGCGCTGCTCGCGGGCCTGGACGCCGCCGAGCGCGACACGACGAACGCGGTCGAGCTGCTCTGGGACACGCCATCGGTGATGGCGCGCTTCGAGGAGACCGGGCCGGTCGCGCGGGAGGTGGCGGAGACGTTGGGCCTGGTCGGCCCCGTCGCGCGCGCGTGCGGCCTGCCGCGCGACGTGCGCCACGATCACCCTTCCGGGATCTATCGCTTCGCTCACGTCCCCGCTTCGAGCTGGAGCACCGGCGACGTATTCGCGCGCGCCTATGTGCGCTGGCTCGAGGTGCAACGCTCGATCGATTTCGTGCGCGAGCAGCTGCGCAGCCTGCCCGCGGGCGAGCCGCGCCGCGACGTCGGGGCACTCGCGCCAAACCGGATTGCCGTGGCGCTCGTGGAGGGTTGGCGAGGCGAGATCTGCCATGTCGCACTCACGGACGGCACGGGGCGCTTCGAGCGCTACAAGGTCGTCGACCCGTCCTTCCACAACTGGACCGGCCTCGCGTTCGCGCTGCGCGGCCAGCAGATCTCCGACTTTCCGCTCTGCAACAAGAGCTTCAACCTCTCGTACTGCGGTCACGACTTGTGAAGCGCGACCGTTCGACACGAGGAGGCGTCTCATGTTCGAGGTGATCCGCGCGCGCGCGCGCCAGAGATACCGCACCATCGCCTACCCCGATGGGCCGCCGCCCGCGCTGCCGGAGCGCTTTCGCGGCCGCCCGACGATCGACGCGACGAAGTGCCCCGACGGCTGCGCGCGCTGCGCCGAGGCCTGCCCGACGCGCGCGATCGAGATCGCAGACGGGCCCCGCATCGACCTCGGCCGCTGCCTCTTCTGTACGGATTGCGCGGATGCGTGCCCGCAGGGCGCGCTGCGCTACGGCGACGACTATCGGCTCGCGGTGCGCGAGCGCGAGCAGCTGATCGCCCTGCCCGGGCGCGAGCTCGAGCTCGCGGCGGCGCTGCAGGGGCGATTGCGCAAGCTGTTCGGCCGCTCGCTCAAGCTGCGCCAGGTGAGTGCGGGCGGCTGCAACGCGTGCGAGCTCGACGTGAACGTGCTCAACACCGTCGGATGGGATCTGAGCCGCTTCGGCATCCAGTTCGTCGCCTCACCCCGCCATGCGGATGGCCTGCTCGTCACCGGTGCGGTGTCGCGCAACATGCAGCTGGCGCTGCGCAAGACCTACGATGCGGTTCCCGCGCCGAAGCTCGTGATCGCAGTCGGCGCGTGCGCGATCTCGGGCGGTCCCTACGTCGATCACCCCGAGGTCGCAAACGGCGTCGAGGGCAGCCTGCCGATCGATCTCTACATCGCGGGCTGCCCGCCTCATCCGCTGACCATCCTGGATGGGTTGCTGCGCCTCGTCGGTCGGCTCGAGGGTCGTCGCGAATCCCCGGGCGCTCACTCGCCGGGTGCCGCGTCCGCCTCGGGCTGATAGTCCTCCGCGACGGCGATCTTCACGAGCTGGCCGTCCTCGAGCACGTGATCCGCGAACACGTCGTTCATCACGGCGGTGTGCTGGATGTCCCAGCGGTTGTCGGTGCGCGCGCTGAGCTCGACGAGGGTCTCGCCGCCGCGCGCGACCGCGATGCGCAGCCGGTTCTCCTGGATCTGCGCGCGCTCGTGAGGCTCGAGCGCGCGGAAGCTGCGCGGCACGTTGAGGAACACGCCGGTGTAGAGCCGGAACGCGTTCGCGGGCGCGACCGCGGTGAAGCGGTAGATCGAGCCGCCGCGCTCGAGCCAGGTGAATACCGCGGTGAGCGAGCCGGCGGGACTCACGAACTGGCCCTCGGCGCGCAGCGCGGCGAGCTCGCCGATCCGCAGCGGCCGCGTGCCCTCGAGGCGGAACCCGGAATCGGCGAGCTCGGCGACGTACTCGCCCGCGGCGCGCATCAGGTCGGTTCCCGGCCCCTGCATCTCGAGGAAGATCTGCGCGTCCTTTCTCGGTGAGATCGCGCCGACGGCGCGGTGGGTGTTCGCGGTCTCCCACCCCTGCGGAAAGCGCACGTAGAGGTCGAGGTCCGCGTGCATGAAGCGATCCTCGATGAACACGCCTTCGGCGGCGCGCACGCCGGTCGCGATGCCGTCGATGCGGCGCAGATACTCTTCGCGCGTCGCGGCGATTGCCTCGCCGCGCTTCCAGGCGGTCATGTTCGCGCGCGCGCCGGCCTCCGCGACGCGCGTGTTGGTCGAGGGATGCGTATCCCAGAAGCCCGGCAGCCGCGACGCGCCGAGGCGCAGGCGCTCGGTGTGGCCGAGCTCGCGCAGGAACACGACGAGGCCGTTTGGGTCGTAGCCCGCGGTCGCCGCGAGATCCTGGCCGAGGCGATCGGCTTCGCTTTCCTGGTCGCGCCCGTAGCGCGCGAGGTAGGCGCCCTGCAGCCAGTCGAGCTTGGCGGGCAGCGAGCTCGCAACCTGCTGGCGCGCGGCCGCGTGGCGCGCGTAGACGTGCACGATCTCGTGTCCGAGCACGTTCGCGAGCTCGTCCTCGGTGTTCGCGAGCGCGAGCAGGCCGCGCGACACGAAGATGTAGCCGCCCGGCAGCGCGAACGCGTTGGGCAGATCCTGGTCGACGACCTGGAACGTGTAGTCGAAGCGCCGCGACGGCGCGTGTCGCGCGAGCCGCGCGCCCACTTCGGCGACGTAGCCAACGAGCGTCGGATCCTGGATCAGCCCGAGCTCGGCATCGACGTCCTGCGCGGTCTCTTCGCCGACGCGGCGGTCGACGTCCTCCGAGCGCAGGATCACCTCGCGCGGGCGCTCGCGCGTGGGCGGCGCGCCGCCGCACGCCGCGCCCGCGAACGCCGCGGCGATCGCAATCGAGAACGCGCGCGGTATCGCGCCGCGCAGCAGCATGATCGCCAGCGCGCGCAGTCTCGCGCAGCGCGGCGGCGCAAGCTTCTCGATCGAGCGCGGCATGGATCGCTCCCGCCGTCGTGCGTTGCGGCGACGGGCTCACGGTAGCACCGGGGTCGCATCCGAGCGCGGCGCCGAGCGCGCGGGGCGGGTAAACGAACGAGAGACGGGCGGTCGAGGCGAGTCGTTCGAGGGATCGGCGGCGATTCGATCTTCGGGCCGGTCGCGGGTGGCGGGCGTGTCAGGTCGCGGACGCAGCGACGCTCAGGCGATTGCGGCCTTCGCTCTTCGAGCGATAGAGCGCTGCGTCGGCGGCCTTCAGCAGGTCAGCGGGTGCGAAGCCCGCGGGCATCTGCGTCGCCGAGACGATGCCGCCGCTGCAGCCGATCTCGATCTCGTCGCCGCCCGCGCGGATCCGGATCTGCGCAATTCCGCTCAGGATGCGACGCGCGATCTGCTCGGCGCTCGATCCTTCGGCTTGCCCGAGAATCACGCCGAACTCGTCGCCTCCGAAGCGGCACGCGAGGTCGTACGGGCGGCAGCCGCCGCGGATCGACGCTCCGACGCGTCGGATCACGTCGTCGCCCACGCCGTGCCCGTAGGTGTCGTTGATCTCCTTGAAGTGGTCGAGGTCGATCATCAGCAGCGCGACGCTCTGACCCGTGCGCTGGAACGCGGCGGTCGCGGCCGTGAGCGCGTCGTCCATCGCGGCGCGGTTGTGCAGGCCCGTGAGCGCGTCGATGCGCGCGCGCTCGCGCAGCAGATCGATCATGCGCTTGGTGCGCAGCGCGACGCGCACGCGCGCCTCGAGCTCGACCGCGTTGAATGGCTTCGAGATGTAGTCGGACGCGCCCGCGTCGAGCGCCTTCGCGAGGTTTTCCGAGTTGTGGTCGCCCGTGAGGAACAGGATCGGAATGTCGTGCGTCGCGGGATTCTCCTGCAGGTGTCGGCACACCTTGAAGCCGTCGATCTGCGGCATGTTGATGTCGAGCAGGATCGCGTCCGGCTTCTCCTGGATCGCGATCTGCAGCCCCTTGGTCGGCGTCTCGGCCGTGATCACGCGATCGACGACGCCCTCGAGCCGCGCCTCCACCGCGCGGCGGATCGCTGCATCGTCGTCGATGACGAGGATCGAGATGCCCGACAAGAGAGCCCCTCCCGGCTCTGACGAATCGGAAGGGCGTCACTCGGGCTTAACCCCGATGCGCGCTCACCGTGGCAGCGGAAAATTGCGCGCGCAGCCAATCCCCTGCGCCAGGTTCCACTCCGGGCTCGGCCGCGCTCACGGTGCGGGCGACGCTGCGGGCCGGCTCGCACCGCGGCTCTCGATGGCTGCGCGAAGCTTCGCGAGCAGCGCCTCCGACACCTCCGCATCGCCCTGCTCGCCGGCCGCGCTCTGGAAGCGGCGGATCGCGGCGCGCGTATTGGGGCCGATCACGCCGTCGATCTCTCCGATCTCGTAGCCGAGCGCGAGCAGCGCCTGCTGCGTGTCGAGCCTGAGCTGCATCGCGCGGCGCTCCTGCTCGTAACCGATGAACCCCTCGCCGTAGCTCGTCGCGGGTGCGCGCTCTCCCGCGGCGAGCGCCTTCGGCGGATGGTCGGCGAGCAGCAGGTCGTGGATCGCCTGCGCGAGGGCGCGATGATCTTCGGCAGAGTTCTTGCGCAACACGTTCGAGAGTACGGCCACGCTGTAGAACAGTCGATTCTGGCCCGCGGGCGACTCGATGATCGCGACCGAGTTCATGTAGTTGCGCCGATTGCCGTGATACTTGCGGCAGACGAAGCCCTCTTCGGGAACGCAGCTGTAGAGAGAGCCCGACTTGAAGTAGAGCGCAGCGGGCTGGAGCACGCCCGCCGATCCGTAGCGGATCCTGCGCTCCGTGACATACATCAGCTGCTTGAGCTCACGGCTCGACCACGTGTCCACGAG
>DASPGF010000353.1:0-8944 GCA_035620755.1 Myxococcota bacterium | reverse complement strand
CTATGCTTGTCGAGCGCGGGGGTGAGCGGCGTGCGGGAGACGAAGGCGAAGTTCGCGATTGGGGACGTCGTGCGCCACCGGCTCTTTCCATTTCGCGGCGTGATCTTCGACGTCGATCCCGAGTTCGCGAACTCCGAGGAGTGGTGGCTCTCGATTCCCGAGCCGATCCGGCCCAGCAAGCAGCAGCCCTACTACCACCTGCTCGCCGAGAACGACGAGACGACCTACGAGGCCTACGTGTCGGAGCAGAACCTGCTCAGCGACGACTCGGGTCGGCCCTGCCGCCATCCCCTGGTGAACGCCTACTTCGAAGCGCGCGGTGGGCATTACAAAGCCCGGCGTCACAGCGCGAACTGACGCGCGCGGCGCGCGAGGATCGACGGGATGAGCCAGCGAGACGGTGATCGGCGCATCCACCCCGAGCCTCCCCGCCGCAGCGCCCGCGACGCCGAACGCCTCGACGGCTGGGGGTTCTCGGACAGCGGCTTCCGGATTGCGCAGAGCGGCTCCGTCGAGATGTACGGCGATCGCTACGACCTCGCGGGCAGCGAGCTGCCCGAGCTGCTGCCGTGGATGAGTCGCGCGATCGGGATGCAGCTCGAGCCGAGCGATCGGCAGCCGTCGCACTATCCGCCCGCGATTCCCGAGAGCCGCCGCAGCCCGGCGTTTCTCGCCGAGCTTCGCAAGTTCGTCGCCGAGGATGCGATCTGCGACGACGCCGAGGTCCGGCTGCGCCACGGTCACGGGCACAGCCAGCAGGAGATCTATGCCATCCGACACGGCGTAATGTCGCGTGTCCCCGATCTCGTGATCTTTCCGGGCGAGGCCGAGCACGTCGAGGCGATCGTCGCCGCGGCGCTCCGGCACCGCGTCTGCCTGATACCGTACGGGGGCGGCACGAACGTGAGCCATGCGCTCGTCTGCCCGAGCCACGAGCAGCGGACCATCGCATCGATCGATCTGTCGCGGATGAATCGCGTGCTCTGGATCGATCCCGGCGATCGGATGGCCTGCATCGAAGCGGGCGCAACGGGCCGCGAGATCGCGCAGACGCTCGCGCGCCATGGCTTCACGCTCGGCCACGAGCCCGACAGCATCGAGTTCTCGACGCTCGGCGGCTGGATCGCGTGCCACGCGAGCGGAATGAAGAAGAACCGCTACGGCAACATCGAGGATCTCGTGCTCGACGTCTCGGCGGTGACCGCAACGGGTGTGCTCGCACGCTCGCGCGTCGCGCCGCGCGAATCGGTGGGCGTCGACCTTCGCCGCTGGCTGTACGGCTCCGAGGGCGGGCTCGGCATCATCACGCACGCGACGCTGCGCGTCTCCCCGCTGCCCGCCGTGCAGCGCTACCAGAGCGTGGTGTTCCGCAGCTTCGAGCAGGGCTTCGACTTCCTCTACGATCTCAAGCAGAACGGCATCGCACCGGCGAGCGTCCGCCTCACCGACAACCTCCAGTTCCAGTTCAGCCGCGCACTCAAGCCCGCCGGCACGCGCGCGACGCGGCTCAAGGGGCGGCTCGAGAGGCTCTACGTCACGCGCGTGCGGAGCTTCGACGCCGACTCGATGGTCGCGTGCACGCTCGTCTTCGAGGGCAGCGCCGCGGAAGTCGACGCGCAGCAGTCCGCGCTGTTCCGGATCGCCCGCCGGCACGGCGGGCTGAAGGCGGGTCCGGAGAACGGCAGGCGCGGCTACGAGCTCACCTTCGCGATCGCGTACATCCGCGACTTCGCGATGGACCACTACGTGCTCGCGGAGTCCTTCGAGACCTCGATCCCGTGGAGCCGGGCGCTCGCGCTCTGCGAGCGGGTGAAGCGCCGCGTTCGCGATGAGCACGCGGCACGCGGCCTGCCGGGTATTCCGTTCATCAGCTGCCGCATCACCCAGCTCTACGACACGGGAGTCTGCATCTACTTCTACCTCGCCTACTTCTACAAGGGCGTCGAGCGCCCGAGCGAAGTCTTCGCCGAGCTCGAGCGCGCGGCGCGCGCGGAGGTGCTCGCGGGCGGCGGGTCGCTCTCGCATCACCACGGCATCGGAAAGCTTCGCGCGCCGTTCCTGCCCGAGATCCTGTCGGCACCCGCGCTCGAGTGGCAGCGTCGCATCAAACAGGCGATCGATCCCGAGAACGTGTTCGGCTGCGCGAATCAGGCGCTCGGCGGCGACGCGCTCGCGGGTTGAGGCGGGCTGGAAGGGGATGCGGCGGTCGCGGGGCGAGGTGAGCGCGGGCATGCAAATCGCGGTGGGTGGTGCGGCGCGCGCGAGTGCGATCGGCGCGCTCTATCTCGCGTGTCTCGCGCTGCTGCTCGCCGCGTGTCAGCGGGAATCCGAAGCGCCCGCCGCGCCGAGCGCCCCGGCCGAAGCCGCGCGGCCGGCCGCGCTGAACGTCGTGTTGATCACGATGGATACGACGCGCGCGGACGCGCTCGGAAGCTACGGGCAGCCGCGCCCGATCACGCCGAACCTCGATCGCCTCGCGGGCGAGGGCGTGCAGTTCCTGCAGTGCGTGAGCTCGGCGCCGAGCACGCTGCCCTCGCACTCGACGCTGTTCACGGGCCGCCATCCGTTCGTGCACGGCGTGCGATCGAACTCCGGATACGTGCTCGCAGACGAGAACGCCACGCTCGCCGAAGCGTTGCGCGCGCACGGCTACAAGACGGCCGCCGAGGTCGCCGCGCCCGTGGTCGGCCAGCACACGCGTCTCGACCAGGGCTTCGATCACTACCACGATCTGCGCTTCCCGGACATTCGCCGCAAGACGATCCGCGTCCGCGATGGCGAGGAGGAGAAGGTCGTCGAGGTCGAGGAGCGAGAAGCGGAGGACGTCACGCGGTTCGCGTTGCGCTTCCTCGAGCAGAATCGCACCGAGAAGTTCTTCCTGTGGCTCCACTACTTCGATGCCCACCAGCCCTACTCGCCGCCCGGGCGCTTCTACGCGACGAGCTCCGAGAGCCCCTACCACGGTGAAGTCCAGTACGTCGACGAGCAGATCGGCCGCGTCATGCAGGCGATCGAGGGCCTCGCGCTGCGCGATCGAACCCTGGTCGTGGTCACGGCCGACCACGGCGAGGCGATGGGCGAGCACGACGAGAAGACCCACATGCACTTCGTCTACGACGGCACGATGCGCGTGCCGCTGCTGCTCTGGGGCGCGAGCGTGCCCGCGGGCCTGCGCATCGCTTCGCTGGTTCGCACCGTCGACGTCGCCCCGACCGTGCTCGACATGCTCGGGCTGCCCGCGCTCGAGGACATCCAGGGAACATCGCTGCTGCCGCTGCTGAAGGGCGATGCGCTCGATCTGTCGCTCGTCGGCTACGGCGAATCGATCGAGCCGCGCATCGTGTTCGGCGCGTCGGTGCTGCGCTTCGTGCGCAAGGGCGACTGGAAGTACATCCACAAGATCAAGCCGGAGCTGTTCGATGTCGCGCGCGATCCGCGCGAGCTGCAGAACCGCTCGAGCGAGCACCCCGAGATCATCGAGCAGCTGCGCACCGAGCTTTCGGATCTGGTCGAGAATTCTCCGCCGCGGATCGTCGGCGCGCGCGTGGCGATCGACGCGGAGGCGGCCGCGCAGCTCGAGGCTTTGGGCTACACGGCCGCCGCGCCGAGCGAGCCGCTCGACGACGAGATCGCGCTGCTCGAAGTGACGGGCGTCGACCCGACGGATCTCGCCGAGGACATGAATCTCGTGTCGCTCGCGTCGGGCCTCAAGGTCACACAAGAGTACGAGGAATCCGCCGCGGCCTACCGCGAGGTACTCGCGCGCTACCCCGACAGCGTCGTGCTGCTGATGAAGCTCAACCAGGTGCTCATCAAGCTCGGTCGCGACGACGAGCGCTTCGACGTCCTCACGCGGGTGATCGAGCTCGCGCCCGAGACCGCCAACGCCTACAGCGACCTGGCACAGATCGTGTTCCGCCGCGGCGACGCCGCAGAGGCCGAGCGGCTGCTCGAGGCATCGCTCGCGATCGAGCCGTGCGCGGCGAGCCCGCGGGCCACGCTCGCCCATCTCGCCGAGCAGCGCGGCGATCGCGCGCGGCAGCTCGAGTGGCTCCGCACGGGCATCGAGCAGTGCCCGCGCGACGACGGCCTCCTCAACAACTACGCCTACGCGCTCGCCACGAGCCCCGAAGCGGATCACCGCGATGGCGAGGAGGCGCTGCGCATCGCGCTGCAGATCACCGAGGGCGAGCTCGGGCGACGGCCCGACTTCCTCGACACGCTCGCGTGCGCGCACGCGGAGCTCGGCGACTTCGCGAGCGCGGTCCGCGTCGCCGAGCAGGCGCTCGCGCTGCTCGAGGTCTCGGGCGACGCCGAGCGCGTCGAAGAGGCGAGGGCGCACCTCGCGGAGTTCCGCGCGGGCCGACCCGTGCGCGAGCCGCAACGCGGATCGTGAGCATCGCTGCACGCGCCGCGGGCGATTTCGGCGAGCCGCCGTGCGAGGCGCGATCGGCGGACCGCACTGCGCGTCCGCAGCTTGGATGGGGCGATATTCCCCGCCGGTTCCATCGCGGAGTTGCAGCCGGCGCGTCGCGCTCGGCGCCGCATCGTTTCACGCGGCGCGGCTTGAGGTTCTCCAGGGGATTGGCTAATCCTCGGCCCCGCAGGGGTTTTCGCCCCGCGGCAAGGATTCCCAACAAGGATTCCCAAGCATGGCGTTGGCATTCAATCGGTATGGCGCAATCGCGGTGTCGGCTCTCGCCGTCGGCGCCCTGGTCGGCGGCATTGCACGCGCCGAAGACGACGCGCGCGGCGCCGATCTGTTTCGGCTCTGCGCGGCGTGTCACGGTGTCGCGGCGGACGGCAACGAGGCCGTGGGCGCTCCGGCGATCGCGGGCATGCCGCAGTGGTACCTCGAAGCCCAGCTCAAGCAGTTCCGCGACGGCATGCGTGGCACCCACTTCGACGACGTGATGGGAATGCGCATGCGCCCGATGGCGAAGACGCTGATGCGCGAAGGCGATGTCGAGGCGGTCTCCGCCTACGTGGCCGCGCTGCCGCCCGCCAATCCCGCGCCTTCGCTGACGGGAGGCGACGTCGAGAGCGGCAAGGCGATCTACAGCGCGACCTGCGTCGCGTGCCACGGCGTCGATGGCGCCGGCAATCAGGCGATGATGGGCGCCGCGCCTCTGAATCGCTCGAGCGACTGGTACCTCTACCGGCAGGTCCACAACTTCCGCGAGGGCGTCCGCGGCGCGCGGCCCGGAGACCAGGGCGGCGCGCTGATGCGGCCGATGATCCTGCAGCTCGCCGGCGAGCAGGCGATCCGCGACGTCGTCGCCTACATCACGACCCTCTCGAACTAGGACCGGGGCAGCCAGCCATGGGCAAGGAGTACAGCGCAGAAGAGCTCGTCGGGCGGACGTTCGTCATCACGATGGTGGGCGTCGGCCTGTTCATCGCAGCTGTCTTTCTCTTCATCCTCTAGGAACGGACGATGATCGAAAATCACGTCGCAGCGCTCTCCACCTACGCGAAGGACATCGACTTCGTGATCTGGCTGATCGCCGTGCTCGTCGGCGGCTGCTTCTTCGTCTGCGAGGCGATCTTCTTCTACTTCATCGTGCGCTTCCGAGCGAAGGAAGGGGTTCGCGCCGAGTACATCACGGGCGAAGAGAAGCGCCACAAGCGCTGGATCAGCTACCCGCACCTGCTCGTGCTCGTGTTCGACGTCGTCATCCTCGTATTCGCCGTGAAGGTCTGGTACGAGGTCAAGCAGCAGCTGCCGGCGGCGGACGCGACGGTTCGCATCGTCGCGCAGCAGTGGGCGTGGAGCTTCGTGCACCCGGGCGCGGATCGCGAGCTCGGAACGGCCGACGACATCAAGACGGTCGACGAGCTGCACGTCGAGGTGGGCAAGGTCTACCACTTCCAGCTCGAGGCGCGCGACGTGCTGCACAGCTTCTCGGTACCGGTGTTCCGGCTCAAGCAGGATGCGATTCCCGGGCGCGTGATCACTGGGTGGTTCGAGGCGACGGGCACCGGCACGCACGACATCCAGTGCGCCGAGATCTGCGGGATCGGCCACGGCGTGATGGCGGCGCGCATCGTGATCGAGACCCCCGAGCAGCACGCCGCCTGGGTCGCCGAACAGAGTCCGATCGCTCTCGCAGCCGCGCACCAGCCGTAACCGGCTGCCGACGAGGAGTACCATGGCCGAATCGATTCCCGCGCACGACGCGCACGCGCATCCCGCCCATCATCCCCACGCCGAGCCGAGCTTCTGGAGCAAGTACGTCTTCTCGACCGATCACAAGATGATCGCGATGCAGTACATGTTCACCGGCATGGCGATGGCGCTGATCGGCGGCTTCATGGCCTACGCGTTCCGCATGCAGCTCGCGTTCCCGGGGATCGATGTTCCCGGCTACGGCACGGTGACGGCCGGCGACTACAACGCGCTCGTCACGAACCACGGCACGATCATGATCTTCTGGGTCGCGATGCCCGTGCTGATCGCGGCGTTCGGCAACTTCCTGATCCCGCTGATGATCGGCTGCGACGACATGGTGTTCCCGAAGATCAACCGGCTCTCGTACCAGATCTTCCTGCTCAGCGCGGTCGTGCTGATCGTCTCGTTCTTCGTGCCGGGCGGCGGCTTCGGCGGCGCCTGGACCGCCTACCCGCCGCTCTCCGCGAAGGGGCAGTACAACCTCACCTCGCTCGGGTCGTCGCTCTGGCTCGTCGCGGTCGCGCTCGAGTTCGTGGCCTTCCTGCTCGGCGGCATCAACTTCGTCACCACCGCGATGAACTCGCGCGCGCCCGGCATGAAGGTATTCGACATCCCGCTCGTGGTCTGGATGATCGTCGTCGCGAGCATCCTGTTCATGGCCTCGGTGGGGCCGCTGATCGCGGGCGCGATCATGCTCTTCATGGATCAGAACATCGGAACGGCGTTCTTCGATCCCGACAAGGGCGGGGACCCCGTGCTCTGGCAGCACCTGTTCTGGTTCTTCGGCCACCCCGAGGTCTACGTGGTGCTGCTACCCGCGATGGGCATCACGGCGGAGATCATCTGCGTGTTCGCGCGCAAGAAGATGTTCGCCTACAAGACCTTCCTCTACACGACCTTCGGCACCGGCGTGCTGAGCTTCACGGTCTGGGCGCACCACCAGTTCGTCGCGGGCATCGATCCGCGCATGGCGAACATCTTCACGGTCACCACGCTGCTGATCTCGATCCCGATCGCCGAGATGTGCTTCATCTACATCGCGACGCTCTATGGCGCGTCGATCCGGCTCACGACCCCGATGCTGTGGGCGCTCGCGTTCGTCGCGGAGTTCCTGATCGGCGGCGTGACGGGGATCTTCCTGGGCGCGAGCGGCGCGGACATCTACTTCCACGACACCTACTTCGTGCTCGCGCACTTCCACTACACGTTCTTTCCGATCGCGATCATCGGGACGTTCGCGGGGTTCACCTTCTGGTTCCCGAAGATGTTCGGCAAGATGATGAACGAGACGCTCGGCAAGATCCACTTCTGGGGCACGATCATCCCGTTCAACTTCACGTTCATCCCGCTGTTCTTCCTCGGCGCGTACGGCGATCACCGCCGCATCTACAACTACCAGCACTTCCCGGAACTCGCGGGCGAGCAGTACCAGGATCTGCGCATCCTCGCGACGGTGTCGCTGCTGGTGATGCTGTCGTTCCAGCTGGTGTTCTTCTACAACTGCTTCATCAGCTGGCGGAAGAAGGAGAAGGACGCCGGCAAGAACCCCTGGCGGGCCAACACACTCGAGTGGACCGCGGAGTCGCCGCCGCCGCACGGCAACTGGCCCGAGCTGCCGAAGGTCTACCGAGGACCGTACGAGTACTCCGTGCCGGGTCGAGAGCAGGATTTCTACCCCCAGAACGTTCCGAGCTGAGCTCGCTGAGAGCTGAGAGGATGCGATGAGACCGATTGCAACGACACGAGCCGCGGCGGGGATCCCGACCGGCCGCCTCGCCGTCTGGTGGGTGGTGGCCTCGGAGATCGTGATCTTCGGCGGGCTGCTGGTGTCCTACATCATGCACCGCATCGCGAACCCGGACTGGGGCTACCAGGCAGCGTACACCAACGTGTGGCTGGGCGGCTTCAACACCTTCGTGCTGCTCACCTCGAGCCTGTCGGCGGTGCTCGGCCACAAGGCGGCCGTCGCGGGCGACGGGCCGAGAGCTGCCAAGATGCTCTACGCGACCTGCCTCGGAGCGGTCACGTTCATCGCCGTGAAGGCCTTCGAGTGGACCGCGGAGATCACGCACGGCTACACGATCACCTCGAGCACCTTCTGGTCGTTCTACTACACGGCGGCGGGCCTGCACGCGCTGCACGTGATCGCGGGCGCGGTCATCATGCTGTTCGTCGCCGCGACCGCGAAGCGCAACCTCGAGCTGCACCGCGTCGAGCTGATCGGGATCTACTGGCACTTCGTCGACATCGTGTGGATCTTCCTCTTCCCCCTGCTCTACATCGCAAAGTGATGGAGCAGGCGCCAGGAACAAGGTATCGATATGTCGCAGCACGCTGAACACGCCGCGCACGAGATCAACTACGTCCGGGTCTGGGTGATCCTGCTGTGCCTGCTCGTGGTGAGCATCCTCGGCCCGATGCTCGGAATCAAGCTGGTCACGCTGATCACGGCGTTCGGCATCGCGATCATCAAGGCCTACCTCGTCGCGAAGAACTTCATGCACCTGAACATCGAGCCGCGCTATGCGGTGTATCTGCTCGTGACGATGCTCGTGTTCATGCTGCTGTTCTTCGCGGGCAGCGCGCCCGACATCATGAAGCACGAAGGCACGCACTGGATCAAGCCCGTGGTTCACGTGGAGGCGCCCGCGGCCGCGCACCACTGATCCGAGGTTCCCCCATGGCGTCGAAGTCCGTCGCTTCGCTGCGAGTCATCTCCAATCCGAGACCGCGCCCGATCCTGCCGAGCCCGGTGCTCGGCATGCTCATCTT
>DASPGF010000352.1:0-5942 GCA_035620755.1 Myxococcota bacterium | reverse complement strand
GTCGCGATCGCGGCTGCGAGCGTCGTTCCGAGTCGGGTCGTGAAGCGATTCGGCATCGCGCGACCTCCCATGGCGCTCACCTGGGCCCGGCGCCCGCGGCGCTCGGCGCCGGCGCGCTCGGCTTTGCGCTCGTCGTCCAGATGTCGCGGTGGAGCTTCCAATCACCGCCCTGCTTCTTCCAGATCACGATGTACTTGCCGTGGTCCGCGAGCTTCCCACCCGAGTCGCGAAGCTGATAGCTGCCAACCTCGTGCGCGGTGTTGCCGTGCGATTCGAGCTCCACGGTCAGCAGCGTGGCGCCCTTGATGCCCGAGTCGAACACGCTCTGCCAGAACGCCGCGATCGCCTGCGTTCCGCTGATGACCTCGTGCTGCGCGGGCAGCACCTGACCGTCTGCGGTGTAAAGCGCAGCGATCGCATTCGAGTCGCCTCGCTGCACGGCGAGCTCGAAGCTGCGGTTCGCCGCGGCGATTCCGCGCGCGGCGTCCTCCGCGGCGTGAGCGGGAAGCGCGAGCAGGCCGAGCAGCGCGGCGCTCGCGAGCAATCCGATCGACCTCGAAACGGGCTGGTTCACGGCAGTCTCCTCATGGCGTCGCAGTACGATGCGCGGGAGTACGATACGCTCGCGCGCGCAAACCGCGCAAGGAGCTTGCGAGAACGTGATGCGAATTGCCGCCCTGCCGTGGTACGACCTGCCCGCAACGTATCAGAATCTGGATGCGTTTTGGTCGCTGCTGCGCGAAGAGCTGATGCGTGAGGGCCTGGATCGGCTGCCGGAGCGCCTCGATCGCAGCGCGACGTTGGCCGAGCAGTGGGCGAGTCCGGACCTGCTGCTGAGCCAGTGCTGCGGGCCGGATCTGTTCACGCCGGCGGGGGGCAACCTGCTCCCGATCGCGCGCCCCGTGTTCGATGGCATCGAGGCCGCGCCCGGCAGCTACTTCAGCCACATCGTGGCCGCGAACGCGCGCGCGGCGAGGCCCGAGCGGGTCGCGATCAATTCGCCTTCGTCGCGCTCAGGCTGCGGCGCGCTGCTCGAGTGGATGCGTGCACGCGGGTGGCGGCCGCGCGAGATCCTCCTCAGCGGCTCGCACGAGGCGAGCGCGGATTGCGTGCGCGGCGGCCGCGCTGACATCGCAGCGATCGACGCGTGCAGCTGGTCGTGGCTCGATCGCAGCGGCCTCGCGGTGATCGGACGCAGCGCGAGCGCGCCGAGTCCGCCATTCGTTTGCGCGCGCGCGGGGTCGCAGCCCGTCGCGCTGCTGGTGCGCGCGCTCACGCGAGCAGTCGCGCGCGGCGGCGACCGGATCGGCGTCGGCGGGGTAACGCCCGCCGGTCGGGAAATCTATGCGCCGTTCGCCGCGGGTGGCGCGCTCAGCCAGCGCTGCGCGTCCTCGCGCTTGCGGAACACGCGCGTGCGCTCGAACAGGCCCTCCGCGAACACCTCGAACATCCGGCTCATGCCGAACACCACGTCGCGGCTCGCGAGGATCGCGCAGGAGCCCCACTCCACCTTCGCCTTGAGCCGCGCCACCGCGCGCGCGACGTCCCGGAGCTGATCGCTCAGCGGAATGGTCGTCATCGAGTCGAGGTCGAGAAACACGTCGAGCCGCTTGGGTAGCTTGGGATCGGCCTCGAGCTCCCGGAAGTGCTCCATCACCTCCTCGAAGGTGGTGTCGCCCGTGCAGCGTGTCTCGATGAATCCCGCGTAGGGGTTGAGCTCGTAGGTGACCGGCATGCTCCAGCCTTCGAGCCTCTGGCGCCGGCCGCAGCACTACACCATAGGGCGCCAGCTCGGCGCCGTACGGTAGCAGTCGACGGCGCGCGCGCAAACGGTGAGCGGGCCGGGCTTCGACCCGACGAGCAGCGCGGTGGTGCAGAAGAACCGATGCGACGCTGCGTTCTGCTTCGAGCGGACCGCGGCGTGCCGTTCACGCGCAGCGTCACTCGGGATGAAGGCCGAGGTGGATCAAGCCGTAGCCGGGCAGCACGAGCTGTGGCACCGCCATGCCGATGATGCGCCCGTCGCGCGGCGCGACGATCGCCGCGCTGGCTTCGGTCACGGGGTCGGTCACGCTGCCGAGCACGTCTCCCTTGTGCACCTCTTCACCGAGCTCTCGCGACACGAGGAAGATCCCGGCGGCTTTCGGCGAGCGGACCCAGGTCGTCTTGCGGTACACCTCCGAGCGACGGCCGTTCGCCGAGCCTTCGATCATGCCGAGGTCGGCCATCACGTTCCGCACGCCTTCGACGCCGAGCGCGATCTCCGGCTCCTGGAAGCGCAGCGGCTCGCCGGCCTCGTAGATCACCGCGGGCACGTTCGCGTCGAGCAATTCGCGGCGCAGGCTCCCCTTCGGGCCGCGGCCGTGCAGCACCACGCCGACCCCGAAGCTGCGCGCGAGCTCGAGCGCGCGCGGAGCATCGAGATTCGTGCGGATCTGCGGGAGGTTCGTCCGGCTCGCGGATCCCGTGTGCAGATCGATCAGCGCCTCGCAGTGGCGGACGACGCCCTGGAACAGCGCGTGCGCGATGCGCGAAGCGAGGCTGCCGTTCGCGTTGCCCGGGAACGCGCGATTCAGATCGCGCCGATCGGGTAGATACCGGTTCCCGCTGCGCAGACCCTGGATGTTCACCGCGGGCAGCGCGATCAGCGTTCCGGCGAGCTCCGCGCCGGAGATGCCCGCATAGATGCGGTGTGCGATCTCCACTCCGTTGAGCTCGTCGCCGTGGATTCCGGCCGTGAGGCAGAGCGTGGGGCCCGCCCGCACGCCGCGCGTCACGACCACGAGCGTGTCGAGCATGCGGCTCTCGCCATGGAGCGTGGGCGCCGCCTCGACGAACTCGCGCAGCGTCTCGCCCGGCGCGAGGCTGTGCCCGAGGATCTCGAGCGGCGGCCACTCGCCCGCGTTCGCGGCGCGCGCGGTGTCCGCTCGCGGAGCGGCGGCTTCCGCGTGCGTCGCACTTGCGACCGCGATCGCCGCGAACACGCAGAGCGCGCAGAGATATGCGACTCGTCCCATCGATCCACCCCGATTTGTTATTGGCCGCCGAGCCACGGCGCTCGCCGCGCAATCGTATCATCGATCGATCGGCATCGGCTGCCGCGCCGGCTGCGCCGAACCGCTATCGGCTCGACCCGAGACGGGGCGCCAGGTCGAGCGCAGCCGCGCGTGCAATCTTGGCGAGCACACGGCGCAGGATGTTCTCCTCGAACTGCCAGGTGATGGAGCGCGCCACGTACAACTTGTAGAAGAGCGGCGGCTCGTCCGGCGCTCCGATTGCAGTAATGCTCGCGCGAATCGAGGCGCGACCCGCGCCGTACCCGATCCAGAAGCGGAGATTCCAGCTACCTGGGTCGACCGCAAACAGCTGTGCGGTCACGACGACGGGTGCAGGCGATTCGGCAGACGAATTGCGCGAGGCCACGACCGCCGCGATCCCCAGCTCCTGCAAGGCTCCAGCGAGATACTCTGCGAAGAGCGCGTCGAAATCCGTGGGTCCCTCATATTCGAGCGCCGCGCGATTGGGCTCGACGACGACCACGGCACGCACCGGCTCCGGAACGGGCGCCGAATAGATCGGAGCATCGATCGAACAGCCCAGCGAGAAGCTCGCCGCGAGCAGGGTGAGCGATCGTGCAATGCGGCGCCGAGATTCCTTGCGCGACATAGGGCCTCCATCCCTTCCGACGCCGATCTTCTCGATTCGACCGAGTCGTTTCTCTCAATCCTCGATGCGGGCGAGGCGCTCGCGGAAGCGCGTGCGCCAGGCCTCGGCGAGCGCGTCGAGCTCGCTCGCGCGCCGGAGCAGCTCCGGCGGTGCGCTGTCTAGAGTGTAAAGGCGCGCGATCTCCGCGACGCTCAAGCTGGGCCGGTCGACCTCGATCACCTCGATCCGATCGTTACGCGCGATCTCGCCCTCGCGCAGCACCGCGAGGTAGAAGCCGCTGCGGCCGCTCTGCTGGAAGCGCTTCACCATGTCGGAGCGGCCGAAGCGCAGGCCGAGCTTGAAGCACGGCAGGCGCGGCTGGGTGACCCGCATCTCCGCGGAGCCGATCCGCAGGCGGTCGCCGATCCGAAGCTCGCTCTCGCTCAGCCCTTCGGTCGTGAGGTTCTCGCCGAACGCACCCCACGGCAGCTCGTTCTCACGCAGGCTCTCGCGCCAGTACGGGTAGTGCTCGGACGGATAGGCGTAGACGGCCTTGTCGACTCCGCCGTGGACCGAGAGATCGGACTGCTCGTCGCCGTCGAGATTGAGCGTCCGCACCCGGACCGCGCCCGCGACGGGAGCCTTGAAGATCGAGGTGGTCACGCGCTCTCCGCGCCACTCGATCTCGCGCGGGCGCCCCACGTTGATCGAGATCAATCTCATTTCGCGATCTCTCGTGCGAAGGCAGCTCCTCGAACGATCGAGCCGGTCACTGGACCACCGCGCTCGCGATCGCGAAGTAGATCAGGATCGAGAGCAGATCCTGGATCACCGTCGCGAGCGGCCCGCTGCCGAATGCGGGATCGAGGCCGAGCACGTCGAGCAGCCACGGTAGCGCCATCGCCGCGACCGTGGCGGTGGAGCACGCGGCGAACACGCTCAACCCCACGCTGAGCGCAATGTCCGCCTCGCCCCAGCGCCACCAGACCAGCGGCCCCGCAGCGAGCGCGAGGCCGAGCCCGATCGCGAGGCCGACGAGCAGCTCGCGCCGCACCATGCGCCGCATCGCGACCCCGACGGAGAGGCCGCGCACGATCACGGTCTCGGTCTGTGTGCCCACCGCGTCCGCGAGGTAGACGAGCCCCGGCAGGAAGAACGCGAGCATCACCGTGCTCTCGAGCCGCGCCTCGAAGCGGCTCACGAGATCGGCCGCGAGCAGCGCGCCGCCGAGGCCGACCAGCAGCCAGGGCAGCCGGTGCTCGAAGCGGCGCTGCACGGGCTCTTCGCTGGTCGCGCGCGCGACGGCGGTCGTCTTCGTGAAGCCGCCGAGCCGCGATAGATCCTCCTCGTGCTCGGCGAGCAGCACCGCGAGCAGCCGGTGTGGCGGGATCACGCCCACGAAGCGCCCATTCCGGTCCACCACGCTGAGCGCCGACTCGCGGCTGCGCACCGCGTGCCACGCCGCGACTTCCTGATCCGCGCCCGGCGTCAGACGCGGCGCATCGCGATCGGCGATGTCACACATCCGCGCGTCGGCCGCGGCGGCCAGCAGATTCTCGATCGTGACGATGCCGAGGAACTCGCGCTCGTCGCAGACCGCGATGTGGCTCGCGCTCTCGAAGCGCTGCCCTGCGAGCGCCTCGCGAACCTGCGTTGCACGCTGCTCCGGGCCAACCACGGGAACCGCCGCGCTCGCGAGCCGCGCGACGGTCTCGAAATCATTGCGGTCAGTCGAAGCGCGCAAGTCGGTCATACGCAATCTCCAGTCGTCGCAACCGAGCCTCGGAGCGCTGCCGCTAGCCGTCGACGCCGCGCTCGAGCTGGCGAGCGTAGTCGTCGGCGTCGAAGTGCCCCTTCGACTCCGCGATCAGGCCGGACGCATCGATTCGCCACTCCTCGAACCCGCTGATGCGGACGCGCTGCCCCGTTCCTCCGGGGCCATCATTCGTCCCGGTGAGCGTCCAGTGAAACTCGATGGCGTGAGGCTTGGAGATCAGTCGGTCCATCGACACCAGCATGCGAGGAAATGCTGTCATGAAGGTTCGCGCAACCTCGGCGATCGCCTCTCGTCCCACCGCGGGGGGCGAGTCGTTCACTGCGAGCGAACCGGTGTCGCTGAAGAACGACGCGACGCGCCGCGGATCTCCGCTGCACCATGCGTCTGCGTAGCGCTTTGCGAACGCGTCGAGCTCAGGTCTCATGCCGCCTGGATGCGGCAGCACGTGCGGATCGGACACGATGCAAACGCTCCTTGTGCCGCGTCAATCGCGGTCGGGCGCGCCGAGCGGGAACAGCTT
>DASPGF010000351.1:0-4051 GCA_035620755.1 Myxococcota bacterium | reverse complement strand
TCGAGCTGGCGAGCGTAGTCGTCGGCGTCGAAGTGCCCCTTCGACTCCGCGATCAGGCCGGACGCATCGATTCGCCACTCCTCGAACCCGCTGATGCGGACGCGCTGCCCCGTTCCTCCGGGGCCATCGTTCGTCCCGATGAGCGTCCAGTGAAACTCGAGAGCATGAGGCTTCGACATCAGTCGATCCATCGACACCGTCAGGCGGGGAAACGCTGCCATGAAGGTTCGCGCAACTTCGGCGATCGCCTCTCGGCCCACCGCGGGGAGCGCGCCGTTCACTGCAAGCGAGCCGTCGTGGCTGAAGAACGAAGCGACGCGCCGCGGATTCCCGCTGCACCAAGCCTCCGCGTAGCGTCTCGCAAACGCTTCGAGATCAGGTCTCATGCCGCCTGGATGCGGCAGCACGTGCGGATCGGACACGATGCAAACGCTCCTTGTGCCGCGTCAATCGCGGTCGGGCGCGCCGAGCGGGAACAGCTTGCGGTAAGGCCGCGCCTCGTCGACCGCTCGCGCGAACGACGGCCGTGCGAGCAGCCGGCGCCGATAGGCGCGCACGTTCTCGAAGTCGCCGCCGATCGGATGCGTCCAGTCCGCGTAGAACAGGGATGGAGCCGCCGCGCAGTCGGCGAGGCTGAAGGCGTCTGCCGCCGCCCATTCGCGCGTGCGCATTCGCTCGTCGAGCCAGCGATAGGCGGTGTCGAGCAGCGTGCGCGCATCGGCGACGCCTTGACGATCGCGGCCCTCGCCGCTGCGGAGGCTATCGAGCACGATCTTCTGCATCGGCGTCATGACGTAGTTGTCGAAGAAGCGGTCCATCATGCGCACGTCGAGCGCGGCGCGCGGATCCTCGGGCACGAGCCGCACGGGCCCGGGATGGTGCAGGCCGAGGTGCTCGACGATGATGCTCGCCTCGACGACGGTAAGGCCGTCGTCGACGAGCACGGGCATGCGCTTGAGCGGCCAGAGCGCCGCCCACTCGGCAGCGGCGCGCTCGTCGCCGGACGCGAGCATGCGGAGCGCGAACGGCGTGTCGTTCTCGTAGAGCGCGATCAGCGCCTTCTGGCAGTAGGAGGAGAAGGGGTGCGCGTAGAGCGTGAGGGCCATCTTCGATTCCCGTCGAGGGCTCCGTACCAGGCGGTGGGCGCGTTCTTTCGCTCCCCAACCTAGAGCCGAGCGGCGCGCGCGGCCACAGGCGCGCCGCGGCGTCGGCGCCCCGCGATCGCGGAGAGCGGTAGCGTCGAGCACGCGGGCGTGCGAACCTGGGCGCACGAGCGAAGGAGCCCCCGATGCACGAAACGCTGCGCGCGGCCGAGGCGAGCGACCTGCAGGCGTTCGTCCGCGACTATTACGGGCACCGTCTCACCTCGAGCGCCGACCTGAAGACCGACACCTGCTGCGTCTCCGGGCCGCCGCCGCGCTGGATCGGCGCGCCGCTCGCGAACGTACACCCGAGTGTGATCGAGCGCTTCTACGGCTGCGGCTTCCCGATCCCGCACGCGCTGCGCGACATGCAGGTCGTCGATCTCGGCTGCGGAACGGGGCGCGACGTCTTCATCCTCGCGCAGCTCGTGGGCCCCAAAGGCACGGTGCATGGCGTCGACATGAGCGCCGGCCAGCTCGAGCTCGCGCGGCAGCTCGCGCCCTGGCACGCGGAGCGTTTCGGCTACGAGCGCAGCAACACGCACTTCCACGAAGGCTTCATGGAGGATCTCGGCGGCATCGGCCTGCGCGACGCGAGCGTGGACATCGTCGTATCGAACTGCGTCGTGAATCTCAGCCCGCGCAAGGATGCCGTGCTCGGCGAGGTGTGGCGCGTCCTCAAGCCGGGCGGCGAGCTCTACATCTGCGACGTCGTCTGCGATCGCCGGCTTCCCTGGACGCTCGCCAGCGACCCCGTGCTCTACGCGGAGTGCCTCGGCGGGGCGATGTACGAGGCAGACTTCGTTGCGCTCGCCAAGCAGATCGGCTTCGCCGACCCGCGCCTCGTGACGAGCGCGCCGATCGGCATACGCAACGATGAGGTTGCTGCGAAGGTCGGCGCGGCGCGCTTCCGCTCGGTCACCTACCGCCTGTTCAAGCTCGAGGGCCTCGACGCGCAGTGCGAGGACTACGGCCAGGTCGCGACCTACCGCGGCGGCATCGAAGGCGCCGAAGAGCTGTTCTGGCTCGACGACCACCACGCGTTCGAGCGCGGCCGCGCCGAGCGGGTCTGCGGCAATACCGCTTCGATGCTCGGCAGCACGCGCTTCGCGCCGTTCTTCGAGCTCAACGGCTCGAAGCGCCAACACTACGGGGCGTTTCCTTGCGGACCGACGTTCGCGGCAGCTGCGCGGGTCGAGCAGCGCAAAGCGGAGCCCGCGAGCTGCTGCTGACCGCGCAGCGCGGCAACCGCAGTCGCGCGATCGCGTACTGAATTCGCGATCGGGAGCCGGCGGGGCCCGATTCGCCGCGCATGGCTCATCGGTTCGAACTTCGTTGCGAGTCACGCGCTCCCGTAGTGCTCGTGCTCGCACGCTTCACACAGGCCGTGACTGAACTGCGCGGTCGACCGCTGGGTGATGTAGGCCTCGATCCGTTCCCACTCGCCGTCGGGTCGGCGGATCTTCTTGCAGAACGAGCAAATCGGCAGAATGCCCTCGAGCGTCTGCACGCGCGTCGCGAGCGCGCGCTGCTGCTCGGCGACCTTCGCGACGAGCAGCGAGAGCCCGAGCAGCACCAAGATCCGGATGCCCGCGTTGGTCGCACTTGCCCAGAGTGGCATCGAGCGCGAATCGAGGGTCGAGGCGATCGCGAAGCGACATGCGACCAGCACGATCGCAAAGCCGATGCCGGGCGCTCGGCCAAGATGCCATGCAGCGAGGCCCACGGGAACGACGAAGGCGATCGGAAACTGGATGTAGAGACCCGTCAAGATATCCAGGCCGATCACCCCGAGCGACGCCACGAGGAGCGCGCTCCACCACTGCATTCGCGTCACCGCTGCACCTCGGCGCGTGCTGATGGATGGATGAGCACGTCGATTCACCCCAACGCAACGACGAGCGCGCAGGATAGCCGCTCGTCAAGCCGCATCGCGCCTCGCTCGAAGGATGCTGCGAGCCGCCGCTACCGTCGCGACGAAGGCAAGGGTCGGAACGCCGACCCAGCGCACTTCGTTCTGCAGGATCGCGAGCCCCCTTTCGGAGAGGAACCGCGACGCCGAGAGGGGCGAGGTGAGGATCGGGCGCCACGGGGCGAAGTAGCGATCGTTGTCGAACGGGATGAACAAGCCGATGCCGCGGCCCGCATCCGTGAATGTGTCGAGAACGCCGTGCGATGCCACGGCGACGAACGTGAGCAGCGACGCCGCGCCGGCGCTCGCCTGGAGCGCGCGGCGCCAGAACGGAATCGAAGCCAGCGCGACGCACGCCGCGAAGAACAGCGAGTGCGTGACGCCGCGGTGCCCGAGCGGGTGCTCGTAGGGAATGCCGAGTCGAAATGCAACGACGTCGAGATCGGGTGCGGCGGCGAGGGCCGCAAGCAGCGCAACGACCCACTTCGCGCGCTGCCGGCGCGGCAGAAGCGAAGACAGAGCGGCGCCGAACAAGCCATGAGCGATCGCGCTCGGCATGCTAGCGGCTCATCCCAAGATTCTCCGAGCGGCTTGCGGCTCGGCGGAGCCGCTCAGGCGCCGCAGCACTGCGATGTGGCTGAAGATGATCAGCAGCTGCGGAAGCGGCGCTTGCATCGCGCTCACCACACCGAGCGCCGAGAGCGCGACGGCTACGAGGAGCCAGGCTGCGAGGAGCGCGAGCACGACTGAGCTCGTGTGGCACGCAGCCCCAACCGGCGTATCGCGATCAGCATCGAGCTGCATCGGCTCTCGTCACCTGGCGCCCTGGCCGCGCAGAGGGCTCGCCATCCCCGTTCGGCGCTCCCCGATCGCCACCGCCAGCGGCGTTCGCCCGTCGTTTTCCTTTGCATCGATGTTCGCACCGCCTGCCAGCAGAATGTCGATCACGGCTACGCAATCGCTCTCGTAACCGCCTCGTGCGACGCGATGCAGCGGA
>DASPGF010000350.1:0-3971 GCA_035620755.1 Myxococcota bacterium | reverse complement strand
CCGAGGTCGATCGCGAGGTCGTTGGAGAACCAGCCGAGGATGGGGTCGAGGATCACTGGGCGCTCCCGTGGACGCGAGTCGTGTCGAGCCGCTCGCGAAACTCTAAGTATCCGAAATCACAGGGCGTTTCTCGCCAATGCCGCAGCGTCCAGCGTACCAGCGCGCGCAGCGGGCTACAAGCGCTAAAACGCGATTTGTTCGGGGCTTGCCCGCTGCCGCGCTCGCCCGTAGCTTCGGTCGCCTCCTGGCTCCACTCATCGACCAACGCCGCCACGAGCTGAGTGGCCGAGCGAATCCCGAAACGGGGGAAAAGCGCCATGCTCCGGATTCTCCGCAAGGGACAGCGCTGGGTCACCCTCTTCTTCATCTTCGCGCTCGGCGGCGGTCTCGTGCTCTACCTCGGGATCGGGGGCTCGCCCCAGCGCGCCCAGGGAACCGTCGTGATGGTGGGAGACGAGAGCTTCGGACAGCGCGAGTTTGGCCGCGTGCGCGCGCGGCGCGAATCGATGCTCCAGCAGCAGCTCGGCGCCGAGTTCGACCCGCGCGAGCTCAGCGACACGCTCGACCAGCTCGCCATCCAGGCGCTGATCGACGGCGCGGTACTGAGCCGCGAGGCCTCCGCGCTCGGTCTGGCGGTCTCGAAGCGCGAGATCGAGCGCGCGGTGCGCGGCTGGCTCGTGGGGGAGGACGGCCGCTTCGACCCGCAGGAGTTCAACGACTGGGTGGAGCACGAGTTCGGCACGCACCGCAGCTTCATCCGCGAGCAGCGCTCCGCGATGCTCGCGAACAAGCTGATGCGGGCCGTGACGAGCCTTGCCGACCCCTCCGAAGGCGAGGCGCGGCAGGCCGTGATCCGGCGCCTCGAGCAGGTCCAGATCGCGTTCGTCAAGCTCGACGCCTCGGGCCCCGCCGCGGGGATCGAGCCCGATGCGGAGGCGCTGAAGGCGTTCGCGGCGGGCCGCGAGAACGAGCTGCGCGCGCTCTACGAGCAGCGCGCGAGCCTCTACGACGTCCCCGAGCAGGTTCGCGCGCGTCACATCCTGCTGTCGGTCGCCGCGGACGCGAGCCCCGAGCAGCGCGAGGCGGTGCGGCTGCGCGCCGAGGGGCTGCTGGAGCGCGTCCGCGCGGGCGCGGATTTCGCGGAGCTCGCGCGCGAGCACAGCGAGGATCCCGGCTCGCGGTCGGAGGGCGGCGACCTCGGGTTCTTCGCGCGCGGACAGATGGTCGGCGCGTTCGAGGAGGCCGCGTTCGCACGCGAGCCCGGCGAGCTCGGCGAGCTGGTCGAGACCGAATACGGCTTCCACATCCTGCAGGTCGAGGAGCACCGCGCCGCGCAGCAGCGCAGCTTCGAGAAGGTGCGCGACGAGCTCGCGCGGGAGATGATGTCGCAGGAGCTCGCGCGAACCGAGGCGCGCGCGCGCGCCGAGCGCCTCGCCGAAGCGATCCGCAACGGCGCGAGCCTCGAGGACGCCGCGCGCGCGGAGGGTCTCACGCTGCAGCGAAGCGACCGGCTGCAGCGGCGCAGCGACGGCTACATCCCCGAGCTCGGCGCGAGCGAGGCCGTGATGGCGGCGGCGTTCAGCCTCGCGCCCGGCGCGAGCTCGGATCGCGTGTTCGAGGTCGCGGGCTCGCCGGTGCTGATCCAGGTGACCGCGCGCTTCGCGCCCGAAGCGGATGCGGTCGAGGCCGCGCTCGACGCGGAGCGCCGCTCGATCGCGAGCCAGAGCCAGCAGGCCTTCCTGAGCACCTGGATCAACCAGGCGCGCTCCGAGCTCGCCGAGGAAGGCGAGCTCGTCGTCGACACCGCCGTGCTGCGCGGCGGCCGCTGAGCGGGGCCGAGCCCTCGGCCCCCGGTTGGCGAGTCGCTGCGGGCGGCCTGTGGAGGGAGCGCGGCGCGGCCGCATGGCCGGCCCGAGCGCGGGCTCAGGCGAACCGGGCGCGGACTCAGGCGAACGATTCGCGGCGGTGGCGCAGCAGGTCCATCAGCTCCGAGCGCGTCTTCGGGTCTCGCTCGAACTGGCCGCGGATCGAGCTCGTGATCGCCGACGCATTCTGCTGTCGAACACCGCGCATCATCATGCACAGGTGGATCGCCTCGGCGACCACCGCGACGCCCTTCGGCTGGAGCAGCTCCTCGAGCGTCTCCGCGATGCTGACCGTCATTCGCTCCTGCACCTGGAGCCGGCGCGCGAAGATCTCGACCAGTCGCGGGATCTTCGACAAGCCGAGCACCTTGCCGTTCGGGATGTACGCGACGTGGATGCGGCCGAAGAACGGCAGCAGGTGGTGCTCGCAGAGGCTGTAGAACTCGATGTCCTTGACGATCACCATCTCGTCGTACGAGACCTCGAACAGCGCGCCGTTGAGGATGTCGCGCGGATCCTGCTCGTAGCCAGTCGTGAAGAAGCGCAGCGCGCGCGCAACACGCTCCGGTGTGCGCTCGAGCCCGCTGCGGCCGGGGTCTTCGCCGAGCTCCTTGAGCAGGCTCGTCACGTAGGATTCGATCGGGTCGGCAATCTCGCTCATGTCAGGCTTCCACTGGTGCAAGAGTTGTGGCGCGTCTCGACGATCCGGACTCGAACCACCTCGGCGTTGCTGCGCTCGGCGACCTCGCGGCCGAGGATCTCGTGCAGCACGAGCGCGATGTTCTCGGCGGTGGGCACGCGCCCCGAAAATGCCTCGTCGTCGTTGAGCAGCGTCCTCGCGAAGCGCGACGCGACGCGCTCTTCGAAGATGCGATCGAGCAGATCGGGATCGACGATTCTACCGGTTCGCGCCTCGATCGGCCCCCTCAGCGTGACCTCCGCCTCGTAGTTGTGGCCGTGGCCGTTGGGATTGGCGCACTGGCCGTAGGTGGCGCGGTTCTGTGCGTCGCTGAGGCTCGGCTCGCTCAGGATGTGCGCAGCCGGAAAACGGTAGCGTCGCGTCAGCTCGATCACGGCGCGGGCTCGATCACGTCGACCCAGAGGTCGGCGTCCTGCTGCAGCCGGATCCGGTCGAGCATGCCCTCGGGCAGCGCCGCGACGAGGATTCGGCGGATCGCGAGCGCGAAATTCTCCGGGCTCGGCGGATCCTTCTCGAAGTAGGGCGTGTCGAGGTTCAGGTCGCGGTGGTCGAAGCGCGCCATGATCTCGGCGTCGAGCACCTGCTGGAGGTCCTTGAGGTTCATCACCATCCCCGTCAGGGGATCGGGCTCGCCGCGCAGCGTCACCTCGAGGCGGTAGTTGTGCCCGTGGTGACGCGCGAGGCTGCCGAACAGCCTCGCGTTCTCGTCGCTCGAGAGCTCCGGGCGCCGGTAGCGCAGCGAGGCCGAGAACTCGATCGCGCGCGAAATCCGAACCAATCCGCAACCTCTTGAAATCACAAGACTAATCGACAGAGTAGCGGTAGCGGCGAGCGCGTCAACGCGGGCTCGCGCGCGCCGCGCGACCGCGAGCCCGCGAACCGCGTCCGCCGCGCGCGCTGTGGCATCATCGGCGCGCGAACTACCGCGGAGGCTCTCGTTGGAGCGAGCCGATTCGAAAGCGGAGCGAACGGCGTGACGGGCTGGCTCGCCGCCTGGCCGCCCGCCGAGCTGTCGGCCGCATCCGCGGCCGTGCTGCGCGCGCTCGCGGGTGGCCTCGCGGTCGGCAGCGCGTCGGCGCTGCTGCTCGCGGGCATCGGCCGGGTCGCTGGAGTCAGCGGAATCCTCGGCGGACTGCTGCGCATCGGTGCACGCGATCGGAGCTGGCGCGCGAGCTTCGCGGCCGGGCTCGCGCTCGGCGCCTGGCTCGCGGCGCAAATCAGCGCGACCCCCGTCTCGATCTCCGCAAGCCCTCTGCAGCTCGCGCTCGCGGGCGCGCTGGTCGGGTTCGGAACCCAGCTCGGCAGCGGCTGCACGAGCGGCCATGGCGTCTGCGGGCTCGCGCGCCGATCCCGCCGCTCGCTGGTCGCGACCGCCGTCTTCATGGGTGTGGCGGCGGCGACCGTGT
>DASPGF010000349.1:0-5472 GCA_035620755.1 Myxococcota bacterium | reverse complement strand
GCGGCGCGAGCGCACGGCTCGCGGCGCGAGCGCGGCGCGCGCGGCTCGCGGCGTGCGCGGCCCGCGGCGTGCGCGGAGGCGGCGGCATCGCGGGGCTCGTGCGCGCCGCTACGCTGCGGCCATGGGCGACGCGAGCATCGGCGTCTACGTCCACGTGCCGTTCTGCGAGCGCGTCTGCCCCTACTGCGACTTCGCGGTGGTGGCGGCGCCCGCGCTCGCCGAGTCACAGGAGAGCCGCTACGTGGACGCGCTGCTGCGCGAGCTCGCAGCGCGCGCGCCCGACTACCGCGCGCCGGATGGCTCGGCGCCGCGGCTCGAGAGCCTCTACCTCGGCGGCGGCACGCCGTCGCTGTTCACGCCGCGCTCGCTCGCGCGGATCGTCGAGGTCGTGCGCGCCGCGTTCGATGCGGATGCGCGCGTCGAGACCACGCTCGAGGTGAACCCGAGCACGCTCGAGCGCTCGCGGCTGCGCGAGTTCCGCGCGCTCGGCATCGATCGTGTGTCGGTCGGCGCGCAGAGCTTCGACGACGCGGTGCTCAAGCGGCTCGGCCGCGCACACCGCGCCGACGAGGTGGACCGCACACTCGCCGCGTGTCGCGATGCGCAGTTCGCGTCGATCTCGCTCGATCTGATGTTCGCGGCGCCGGGGCAGCGGCTCGCGGCCCTGGAGGCCGACCTCGAGCGCGCGCTCGCGTTCGCGCCCGATCACGTCTCGAGCTACGAGCTCAGCATCGAGCCGGGTACGCCCTTCGCGCTCGCCGCGCGCCGCGGCCAGCTCGAGCTTCCCGACGAGGACGAGGCGATCGCGATGCTCGAGCACATCGAGGTGCGGCTCGGCGCGGCGGGCTTCGAGCGCTACGAGATCTCCAACTACGCGCGTCCCGGCCACGCGGCGGTCCACAACCGGCGCTATTGGGAGCGCCGGCCCGTGCTCGGGCTCGGCGTGGGCGCGTTCTCCACCGAGCCTGCGAGCGCGGCCGCGCCGTTCGGCGCGCGGCGCGCGAACCTGCGCGAGCTGCGCGGCTACCTCGATCGCATCGCGCGCGCACAGCCGGCCGACGCGGGTCCGCGCGAGGTGTTCGACGCGGCGACCGCGCGCGGCGAGGCGGTGTTCCTCGCGCTGCGCGGCGCGCGCGGCCTCGTCGCTGAGGAGTTCGAGCGCGAGTTCGGCGGGCTGCCGCGCGCGTTCTTCGGCGCCGCGATCGAAAGGCTGGTCGCTGCGCGGCTGCTCGAGGAGAGCGCTCGCGGCGACCTACGGCTGAGCGCGCGCGGGCGGCTGCTCGCGGATGCGGTGTCCGCCGAATTCGTCTGAGCGCAGGCCGGACTCGGACCGGGGCGTTCAGCTCGGGGTGCCCATCGACCGATGCGGTCGCTAGGGTATTCTGCCCCCGAGCGCGGCAGCGCGCGGGAGGTCGAGGTCCGCGCGTGAGCGGCGCCGCGCTCCCGCCGAAGGGGCGGGTCCGTGGCGGGCGCTGCGCCGGGCGTTCGCGGGCGCCGCGCCGTGGCATCGGGGCTCCAGACGGCCTTGACGACGGGCAGCGAAGCAGGGGGAGCAGCGTTGGCTGCGCGGATTTCCGACAGGGAGCCGGAGCGGCACACCGAGAAGCGGTCGGACCGCGCCTGCGGCGAGCCGGAGCTCAGCGCGCGCCAGCGCGCGGTGCTGCGTGCGATCGTGCAGGCGTACGTCGGCGAGGCCGCGCCGATCG
Organism: Myxococcota bacterium; assembly: GCA_035620755.1. Taxonomy (GTDB): domain Bacteria; phylum Myxococcota_A; class UBA9160; order UBA9160; family SMWR01; genus JACZVU01. The sequence continues at coordinate 3,766 of DASPGF010000349.1, read as the reverse complement.
GATCCCAGACGCTCGCCCACCTGCTGCCGATGTCGATCTCGCCCGCGAGCGTGCGCGCGACGCTCGGCGAGCTCGCGGGCATGGGGCTCGTCGAGAAGCCCCACACATCCTCGGGTCGGATCCCCACGGAGCGCGGCCTGCGCCTGTTCGTCGATCGGCTGCTCGACCCGACGCGCCTCGACGCGAGCAACGTCGGCTCGTACGAGATGCGCGCGATCTCGCACAGCGTCGACGAGGCCGAGCCCGACACCGTGGTGCAGATCGCCTCGCAGCTGCTCTCGGAGTGCACGCGCCAGCTCGGCTTCGTGGTCGCGCCACGCCTCGAGCGGATCGTGCTGCGCCGCATCAGCCTGGTGAGGCTCTCGTTCGAGCGCGTGCTCGTGGTGCTCGTCGCCAACAGCGCGGCGGTACACCGGCGCGTGATCACGGTCGATCGCGACTGGGAGCAACGCGAGCTCGACCGCTGCGCGGAGCTGCTCTCGCAGCGCGCGGAGGGCCGCAGCCTGCTCGAAGTGCGCGCTGCGCTGGTCGATGAGGCCGCGCGGCTGCGCGAGCGCGCGGGCGAGCTGCTGGTGCGCGCGATCGAGCTCGGCCGGCGCGCGCTCGCGGCGGGCGACGACGACGTCGACCTCGTGATCGAGACGCGCCTCGCGCTGCTCGACCAGCCCGAGTTTCGCGACCCGCAGCGCATCCGCGATCTGTTCGGCGCGCTCGAGACCAAGCAGCGGCTGCTCGAGGTGCTCGACGGCATGCTCGAGTCGGACGGCGTCTGCGTGGTGTTCGGCGACGAGATCGAGGAGCCCGGCCTGCGCCACTGCGCGCTGGTCGCGAGCCGCTACGGGGGCAGCGAGGCGCCGCTCGGGACGCTCGGCGTGATCGGGCCCGTGCGCATGGACTATGGGCGCGTGATCCCGCTCGTCGGATTCCTGTCGCAGACCATCACCGGGAGGCTTCTCGCGTGAGCGGCCGGCGCGAGCGCGGCGCGGAGCCGGGCGACCTCACCTCGGAGGGCTGGGAGGCCGTCGCCGAGGAGGCCGAGGGCCAGCTCTCCGCGAACCCCGAGCTCGAGGCCGCGCTGCGGGAGGCCTCGGAGGCGATCGACGACGGGGGCTACCTCAAGCGCCCGGACGAGCCCGAGGAGAAGGAGCCGCCCGCGGAGTCGTTCAGCGGCGAAGAAGTCGAGCGCATGGCCGGCCAGCTGGTCGAGAACCGCGACAAGTACGTCCGCCTGCTCGCCGACTTCGACAATTTCCGGCGTCGCGCCCACAAGGAGCGGCAGGACATCCTGCTCTACGGCCACGAAAATCTCGTCAAGGCCCTGCTCTCGACGGTCGATAACCTGGACCGCGCCATCGAGCACGCACACCAGAGCGATGGCGGGGATTTGGCGAGCCTTCTGCAGGGCGTCGAGCTGGTGCAGCGGGAGCTCTACGCGGTCCTCGCCCAGCACGAGGTGCAGCCGATCGACGCGGCCGGCTGCGCGTTCGATCCGGCGCAGCACGATGCGATGTCGCAGGTGCAGGACGACTCGGTGCCCGCGAACACCGTGATCGAGGTGCTGCAGAAGGGCTTCCGGCTTCGGGATCGAGTATTGAGGCCCGCGCGCGTCGTGGTCGCGAAGGGGGCCGACGGCAAAGAAGACCTGAAGAAGGCCGAGTGACCGCGGCGGGCGCGCCCCCGGGTCTCCGGCGGGGGCGGGCAGCGTGGGCAAGGTCATCGGGATCGACCTCGGAACGACAAACTCCTGCGTCGCGGTGCTCGAGCGCGGCGAGCCGCAGGTTCTCTCCAATGCCGAAGGCGCGCGCACCACGCCCTCGATCGTCGGCTTCGCCGCGTCGGGCGAGAAGCTCGTCGGCCAGATCGCCAAGCGCCAATCGGTCACGAACCCCGAGAACACGGTCTACGCCGTCAAGCGCCTGATCGGTCGCCGCTTTGACAGCGACGAGGCCAGGAGCTTCCGCTCGATCGCGCCGTTCACCGTCGAGGCCGCCGAGAACGGCGACGCCTGGGTGCGCATCGGCGATCGCGCCTACTCGCCGCAGGAGATCTCGGCGATGGTGCTCGCGAAGATGAAGGAGACCGCGGAGGATTACTTCGGCGAGGAGGTCCAGGACGCGGTGATCACGGTCCCGGCCTACTTCGACGATTCGCAGCGCCAGGCGACCCAGGACGCGGGCAAGATCGCCGGCCTCAACGTGCTGCGCATCATCAACGAGCCCACCGCCGCGGCGCTCGCCTATGGCGTCTCGGCGACCCAGAGCCAGACGATCGCGGTGTTCGACCTCGGCGGCGGCACGTTCGATATCTCGATCCTCGAGATCGCGAACGGCGTGTTCGAGGTCAAGAGCACCAACGGCGACACCTTCCTCGGCGGCGAGGACTTCGACCGCGCGATCTCCGACAAGCTGATCAACGATTTCAAGGACGAGACCGGCGTCGATCTGCGCGGCGACAAGATGGCGCTGCAGCGCATCCGCGAGGCCGCCGAGCGCGCCAAGCACGAGCTCTCGACCGCCCAGGCGACCGACATCAATCTGCCGTTCATCGCGTCGGCTGGAAACGGACCGTCGCATCTCACCGCGACGCTCACGCGCGAGGCGCTCGAGGAGCTCGTCGCCGATCTGATCGCGCGGCTCGTCGAGCCCTGCACGCAGGCCATCGAGGATGCGGGCATCGCCCGACAGCAGATCGATGAGGTGATCCTCGTCGGCGGCATGACGCGCATGCCGATCATCCAGCGCAAGGTCGAGGAGATCTTCGGCAAGGGCCCCAACAAGAGCGTGAACCCAGACGAAGTGGTGGCGTGCGGCGCTGCGATCCAGGGCGGCGTGCTCAAGGGCGAGGTCGACGAGGTGCTGCTGCTCGACGTCACGCCGCTCTCGCTCGGCGTCGAGACGCAGGGCGGGATCGCGACTGCGATCATCGAGCGCAATACCACGATCCCGACGTCGAACAGCCAGATCTTCTCCACCACCGAGGACGCGCAGAGCGTGGTGCGGATCCACGTCGTGCAGGGCGAGCGCGAGCTCGCGAAGGACAACAAGACGCTCGGGCGCTTCGAGCTCGTGGGGATCCCGCCCGCTCCGCGCGGCGTGCCGCAGATCCAGGTCACGTTCGACATCGACGCCGACGGCGTCGTCAACGTGTCCGCGATGGATCTCGGCACGGGCAGGAGCCAGGCGATCCAGGTCTCGGCATCGGGCGGGCTCGCCGAGCAGGACGTCGAGCGCCTCGTGAAGGAGGCCGAGGCAGCCAAGGAAGGCGACCAGCAGCGGCGCGCGTTCGTCGAGCTGTGCAACAAGGCCGACGGTCTCGTCTACTCCACGGTGCGGACGCTCGAGGAGTTCGCCGATCAGGTGCGGGACGAAGACCGCGCGCCGATCCAGGCCGCGCTCGAGGTCGCGCGGGCCGCGATGGACGGCGGCGACATCGATGCGCTGCGCGGCGCGGTCGACGAGCTCTCGTCGCTCACCTACAAGATGACGGAGAATCTCTACGCGACGCTCGGCAGCGATGCGTCCGAAGAATCGAGCTGACTCCGCGCCGCTGCCCGACCCGCCGGCCTGCGGACTGCGAAGACTCCGCGCCGGCTAGGATCCCGCGCTGACCGATCCAGTCCGGGCCACTGGGCCCCGGCCAGCGGCGGATCACTCGAAAGAAAATGGAACTGCCCGGGCTAGAATCAGGGACCGGCGCGAGACCTCCGGTCGGGTCCCCCGCCCATTCAATGATTCGAGGCCTTGGCATTGGCGAGGCGCGATTACTA
>DASPGF010000348.1:0-5535 GCA_035620755.1 Myxococcota bacterium | reverse complement strand
GGCGCGCCGGCGCGCGCTGCTCCGCAACCTCGCGGCCGCCGAGACGCTCGGATCGACGAGCGTCATCTGCACCGACAAGACGGGGACGCTCACCGAGAACCAGATGACCGTCCGCGAGGTGTGGCTGCGCTCGGCGAGCTGGGAGGCAAGCGGAACCGGCTACGACCCCGATGGGGAGTTCGAGCTGCGGGGCGCCGTGCGCGGCGACGCGCAGCGCCGGGATCTCGCCGCGCTGCTGACCACGGGCCTGCGCTGCAACCGCGCGCAGCTCGGCCGCGACGGCGAGCGCTGGATCGCAATCGGTGAGCCGACCGAGGCGGCGCTGCTCGCCGCGGCGCACAAGGCCGGCATCGCCGCGCCCGCCGATCGCCGCGTCGCGCGCGAGTTTCCGTTCAGCTCGGCGCGCAAGCGCATGACGGTTCTCACGAAGGAGCCCGACGGGGTCGTCGCGCACGTCAAGGGATCACCCGAAAGTGTCATCGAGCGCTGCACGCGGATCCTCGACTCGGGGGTCGAGCGCGAGCTCGGCGCGCGGGATCGCGCGCTCGCACTCGAGGCGTACGACGGCTTCGCGAGGCAGGGGTTGCGCGTGCTCGCGCTCGCGCGGCGCGCGCTGCGGGACGGCTCCGCCGAGCGCGAGGAGGACGTGGAAGCGGAGCTGACGCTGCTCGGCCTGGTCGGCATCCTCGATCCGCCGCGACCCGAGGTGACCGCCGCGATCGCGCGCGCGCGCAGCGCGGGGATCCACGTGCTGATGATCACGGGCGACGCGGCGGCGACCGCGCTCGCGATCGCCGCCCGCATTGGCCTGCCCGCCGAGCGCGCGATCTCGGGCCTGGAGCTCGACCGCCTCGACGACGATGCGCTGCGCGCCGAGCTCGCGCGGCCGGTCATCCTCGCGCGCGTGACTCCCGAGCACAAGCTGCGAGCCGTGCGGCTGCTCCAGCAGGCGGGATCGGTGGTTGCGATGACCGGCGATGGTGTCAACGATGCGCCCGCCCTCAAGCAGGCAGACGTGGGCATCGCGATGGGCATTCGCGGCACGGAGGTGGCCCGCGGCGCGGCGGACATGGTGCTCGCGGACGACAACTTCGCCTCGATCGTGAGCGCGATCGAGGAGGGCCGTCGCCAGTACGACAACATCCAGAAGTTCGTCCGCTACCTGCTGTCCTCGAACATCGGGGAGGTGACGGCCATCTTGATCGCGATCGTGCTCGGCGGACCGCTGATCCTGCTGCCGGTGCAGATCCTCTGGATGAACCTCGTCACCGACGGCGTCACCTCGGTCGCGCTCGGGCTCGAGCCCGTCGAGCCGGGCATCATGCAGCGGCCGCCGCGGCACGCGCGCGACCCGATCCTCGATCGGCGCGGCTTCGCGATCATCCTCGCGCTCGGCGGCTACATCGGCGTCGCCACCTACCTGCTGTTCCAGCATTACCTCGGCGCGGCCGACCCGGCCGCGGTCGCGCGTGCGCAGACGATCGCGTTCACGGGCATCATCGCGATGGAGAAGCTCAACGTCTTCAACTTCCGCGCGCTGCGCGCTCCGCTCTGGGCAGTCGGCTGGCGGTCGAATCGCTGGCTGCTGGTCGCGGTCGCCGGCATGCTCGCTCTGCAGGGCATCGCCGTCTACGCGCCGTTGATGCAGCGCGCGCTGCACACGGTCGCCCTCGATGCGGGCGATTGGCTGCTCGCGCTCGCGATCGGAGCACCGCTGCTCGCGATCGCGGAAGCGCTCAAGTGCGTCGATCGCCGCCGCGCGCGGCTGGTATAGTTGCGGCTGCACCCGAGGTCGTGCGGAGCTCGCATGAAGACGACAAGGCGCGGCACGATCCTCGAGTTCTTCGGCGCGACGCAGACCGTCACCGGAAGCCGCTTCCTGCTGAGCACGCCGCGTGCGCGCGTGCTGGTCGACTGCGGGCTGTTCCAGGGCGAGAAGGAGCTGCGCGAGCGCAACTGGCAGCCGCTGCCCGTGCTGCCCCAGAGCCTCGACGCCATGCTTCTCACGCACGCCCACATCGATCACTCGGGCTACCTGCCGCGGATCGCGCGCGGCGGCTTCCACGGGCCGGTGTTCGCCACGCGGCGCACGACCGAGCTCTGCGCAATCGTGCTGCCCGACAGCGGGCACCTGCACGAGGAGGAGGCCCGCTACGCGAGCGCGGCGGGCTACTCCAAGCACACGCCGCCGCTGCCGCTCTACACCAAGGAGGATGCGGTCGACTGCTTGAAGCAGTTCCGCAGCGTCGACTTCGACTCGCGCGTGGAGGTCGCCGAAGGCATGTGGGCGACGTTTCGGCGTGCGGGCCACATCCTCGGCTCGGCGAGCATCGCGCTCGAGGTGGACGGCTCGGCGCGCGCCGCCGTGAGCTTCAGCGGCGATCTCGGCCGCCCCCATCACCCGTTCCTGTGCGCACCCGCGCCGCCCGGCGACGCGCACACCGTCGTGATCGAATCGACCTATGGGGACGTGGAGCACTGCGAGAGCGACCCCGAGGCGCGGCTCGCGGAGGCGATCCAGAGGGTGGTCGATCGCGCGGGCATCGCGGTGATTCCCGCGTTCGCCGTCGATCGCACCGAGGTCATCCTGTTCCACATCAAGCGGCTCGTGGACGCGGGGAAGATCCCTTCGCTGCCGATCTACGTCGACAGCCCGATGGCGCTCGCCTCGCTCGAGGTGTATCGAAACGCGATCCGCGAGGGCGACGCGCAGATCCGACCCGAGCATCGCATGGACCCGGACGTGCTGCGTCCGGATCAGCTCACGGAGGCGCGAAGCGTCGAGGCCTCGAAGGCGATTCGCGAGCTGCAAGGGCCCGCGATGATCATCTCGGCCTCGGGCATGGCGACCGGCGGGCGCGTGCTCCACCACCTCGTGCAGCGGCTCCCCGACCCGCGCAACGCGATCTTGTTCGTCGGCTTCCAGCCCGCGGGAACGCGCGGGCGCGCGCTCATCGACGGACAGCGGGAGATCAAGATGCTCGGCCGCCACGTCGCCGTGCACGCGGAGATCGTCGACCTGAGCCACTTCTCCGTACACGCCGACCAGAGCGAGCTGCTCGACTGGCTGCGCGCCGCACCGCGCGCGCCCGATACCGTCTACGTGGTGCACGGCGAGCGCGACGCGGCGTGCGCGCTGCGCGACGTGGTGCGCGATCGGCTGGGCTGCTGCGCGGTCGTCCCGCGCTACCGCGAGCGGGTGCTCGCGCTGCCCGCGGGCCCGGCCTGATCGCGCAGCGGAGAGCGCAGCGCGTCCGATGAATGCCTCCGATCCGACGCGGCCGCCCGAGGATCTCGCGAGCATCGCCGAGATCTCGACGCTCGCGCGAGCGAGCGCACGGCACGCAACCGAGATCCAGATCCTCAGCGACGGCGCGGACGCGTTTCCCGCGATGCTCGCGCTGATCGAGGGCGCGCGCGCTCAGGTGCTGTTCGAGAACTTCATCTTCAGCGGGGACGCAACCGGCACGCGCTTCGCGGCCGCGCTCGCCGCGGCGGCACGGCGCGGGGTCGACGTGCGCGTGCTCTACGACCCGATCGGATCGATGATGGTCTCCGGAGGCTCGATCGCGGACGAGCTGAACCGCCTCGGTGTGACGGTGCGCGCATTCCGCCCGCTCTCGGCGCTCAATCCGCTGAGCTGGAGTCGGCTGCTCAACCGCGATCATCGCAAGGCGCTCAGCGTCGACGCGGAAGCCGCGGTCGTGGGCGGTCTGTGCATCAGCGACAACTGGGCACCCGCGAGTGAGGGGGGCGCGGGCTGGCGCGACACCGCGTTGCTCGTGCGCGGCCCGATCGCCGCAGACGTGCGCGCGGAATTCGAAGCGATGTGGCAACGCGCCGTCGGAATCGCAGTCGCGAGCAGCGCCGCCGGCGCGGAAGCCGCGGCCGGACACACCGCCGCGAGCGACGCTGTCGGCGCGGACGTTGACGCGCAGCCCGCCGCCTGGGTCGTGATCGATGAGCCCGGCATCCAGCAGGTCTGGGATCTCTACGCGGGCCTCACCGCCCGTGCGCGCCGCAGCATCGAGATCACGGGCGCCTACCTCGTGTTGCAGAAGAGCGCGCAGGTCGCGTTCGGCGCGGCTGCGCGGCGCGGCATCCGCGTGCGCATGCTGCTGCCGGGCCGCAACAACCACCCGCTCGCAGGAGCGGCCGCGCGCAGCGGCTACGAGCCGCTGCTCGAGGCGGGCGTCGAGATCCACGAGTGGAACGGCGCGATGATCCACGCCAAGACCGCGGTCTTCGACGGCGAGCTCGCGCTCGTCGGCTCGAGCAACCTCGATCCGCTCTCGACGCACCGCAACTTCGAGCTGAATCTGCTGGTGGCGGATCGGACCACGGGTGCGAAAATGAGCGCGATGTTCGAGCGCGATCTCGCGACGGCGACGAGGATCGAGCTCGCGAGCTGGCGGCAGCGACCGCGCTGGCAGCGCCTCGCCGAGGCGACCGGAGCGCTGTTCGGCTCGCACCTATGAGCGCATGGATTGGCGCAACCGTGGCCGCAGCAGCGCCCATGACGGGGAGCCTCTGACGTGACGAGCGACCGCGATCCCGCGCAGACGACGCATCCGATGCGCGACGCGTTCGACGACGCGCTCGCCGCTGAGGAGAACGCGTGCCGCTCGCCGAATCGACGAGCCGATCGCGACGTCGCGCTGCTCGATCGGCCCGAGCTGCGCCCCGTGCGCCTGCAGCTCGAGTACCTCAAGCCCGAGCTCGCGTTCGAGCGGCTCGGCATCCGCTCGACGATCGTCGCGTTCGGCAGCACGACGCTGATCGACCCGGAAGACGCGCGCCGGCAGCTCGCGCAGGCCGAAGACGCCGCGCGGCGCGCGCCGAACGACGAGGGCGCGCGCGCCGCCGTCGAGCGCGCGCGGCTCTCGCTCTCGAAGAGCCACTACTACGCGATCGCGCGCGAGCTCGGCCGGCTCGTCGGCCGCTTCGGGCAGGGGCCGCACGACCATCGCCTCGTGATCGCCACCGGCGGCGGACCCGGCGCGATGGAGGCCGCGAACCGCGGCGCGCACGACGTCGGCGCCGCGAGCATCGGCCTCAACATCGTCTTGCCGCACGAGCAGATACCCAACCCCTACATCACCCCGGAGCTGTGCTTCCAGTTCCACTACTTCGCGCTGCGCAAGATGCACTTCATGCTGCGGGCGCAGGCGCTGGTGTGCTTTCCCGGCGGCTTCGGCACGCTCGACGAGCTGTTCGACGCGCTCACGCTGATCCAGACCGGCAAGGCCGAGCCGATCCCGATCCTGTTGTTCGACGAGGCCTACTGGCGCCGGATCATCGATTTCGAGGCGATGGCGGAGGAGGGCGTGATCGCGCCCGAGGACCTCGGCCTGTTCCAGTACGTGGAAAGCGCCGAGCAGGCCTGGCGCCTGATCCAGGATCACTACGCGGCGGCCGAGCCGGAGGGATCGACATGACAACGAGGCTCACCTTCCACGGCGGCGCCGGCACCGTGACCGGCTCGTGCTACCGGGTCGAGCACGCAAGCGGCAGCTTCCTCGTCGATTGCGGCAT
>DASPGF010000347.1:0-2629 GCA_035620755.1 Myxococcota bacterium | reverse complement strand
AGCATCGGCGATGGGAGTCGGTGATGGGCGGATCTCGATGCGAGCGCTGATGATCACCATGCTCGCCGCCGCGCTCGCGGGGCTCGGCGTGCGCGCCTCGGCGGACGAGCCGGGCGCCGTCGCGGAGAGCACGGTGCAGGTCGTGATCGACGAGCCGAGCGGCGGCGGCACCGTCCACAACCGCGTTCACCAGGCGCCGATTCGCGGCAGCGCGTTCACCGCCGGCCGGCGACATCCGAGCGTCGACGTGATGATCGCGCTCGACGTGTCGGGATCGACCAAGGCCGCGAGCGGCGCCGACATCGATCGCGACGGCGAGGTCGGCTTCAACCCCCAGACCGAGCAGGTGCCCGCGGGCCAATTTCCGCCCGACGTGTTGAGCACCGACCCGCAGGATTCGATCCTGGCCGCCGAGATCGCCGCCGCCGAGACGTTGCTCGACAAGCTCGATCCGACACAATTCCGCGTCGGCGTGATCAGCTTTGGCGGCGAGATCAACCCCGTCACGCTGCGGCAGGCCGCCTACGGCCAGCAGGACGCCTGGGTCGAGGTGCCGCTCACGAGCGATTTTCAGCAGGTGCGCTACGCGCTGCGGAGCATTCTCGCGCGCGGGCCGCGCGGCGGAACCAACTTCGCGGCGGGCATCCGCCTGGCGGTGACCGAGCTCGCGGGCCTGTACGGCGCGCGCAGCGCAACGCGTCCCGACGCTGCGAAGTTCTTGATGTTCCTCACCGACGGCGTGCCGTCGTTCCCGTTCGGCTCGTCGCGCGAATCCGATCCGGGCGACATCGAGGCGGCGCTCGGCGCCGCGCGGGTCGCCGGAAAGGCGGGCATCACGATCAACGCCTACGCGCTCGGGCCGAACGCGCTGAACAACCCCGTGGCGGCGACGGAGATCGCGCGCCTCACGCAGGGCACGTTCACGCCGGTGCGCAACCCCGGCGACGTGATCACCTATCTGCAGGGTGCCACGTTCTCGAGCATCGAAGACGTGGTCTTCATGAACCTGACGACCAGCGAGATGTCAGAGGACGTCCGGCTGCTGCCGGACGGTCGCTTCTCGGGCTACGTCCCCGTGCGCGAGGGCGCAAACCGCATTCGCGTCACCGCACTCGTGACCGACGGCTCGGAAGGCTTCACCGAGTTCGAGTTCGATTTCGGCGTGGCCGGTCGCAGCAGCGGCGAGCTCACGCTCGAGCTCGATGAGATCCGCAAGCAGAACCGCGAGCTGCAGCTGCTCGTCGAGCGGGAGAAGGTGCGCGAGTTCCGCGAGCGCCAGCGCAAGTCGCTCGAGATCCAGGTCGAGGATCCCTGAGCGCGACGGCGGCCGGGCGCGGCGTCCGGCTCAATCGCTCGCGAGCGCGGGGTCTGCGAGCTCGCGTCGGTGGAGCTTTCCGTTGCGGTAGGTCGACGTGACGTCGATCGCGCCGTCTCCGTCGGAATCCTCCTCGCGCTTCGCGAGCACCGGCTCTCCCGACGCCGTGTCGAAGCTCTCGATCAGATCGATGCGGCCCTTCGCCTGCGTGTCGCGCTCGACCCGGGAGGGCAGCTCCTTGCCTGAGGCGACCTCGTAGCGCGTCCAGGTATCGATCCGTCCGTCGCCGTTGCGATCCTCCTCGCTCTGCACCTTGCGCCGATCCTGGTAGCGGATGATCAAGTCGGCACGGCCGTCGTCGTTGCGGTCGTGCTTCTCCTCCACGAGCGAGCCCTCGGAGAAGGTGTAGAACGCGTCCTTCGAGCCGTCGCCGTTGCGGTCGATCACGCGCTCGATCATTCGCCCGGCTCGGTAACGCTCCCAGGTGTCGACACGCCCATCGTGGTTGGCGTCGAGGGTTCTCACGACGAGCGCGCCGCCGCTGTATTGATGCCAGCTGTCGAGCACGCCGTCGTAGTCGAGGTCCGCCTCCTGCCGGATCATCTCGCTGCTGAGCGGGTCGACGTAGCGCACGAGCTCCGGTAGGCCGTCGCGATCCGCGTCGAGGCTGCGCTTGACGACGGTCAGCGGCACCGCGTTCTCCCACTGGCCCGCGGGAATCTCGATCTGCTCGGAATCGAAGATCGCGGTGGGCAGCTTGCGATCCGCGGGCGCCTTCGGCGCGATGCGCGGATCGGCGCGCTCCGCGAGGTCGTCGCCCGTAGCGCCGCGAGCGAGCAGCTCCTCGAAATGCGCGCGCTCGCGCGCGCGCTCGAGCTGCTGCTGCCGGCGCAGCTCGGCGTCGATCTCGGCCTGGACCCGCCCGATCTCTTCCTGCCGCGCGAGCTCCGCCTCGATCTCGGCGTCGATCGACTCGTCAGCGCTCGACGAGGCCGCGCCCACGAGGAGCCACGCGACGCCGAGCGCGCGCCCGACGCTGCGCGCGCGCCTCCGATCCCCAATTCCTCGCTTCATCTCGCGCGCCCGCCTGCTTCCCGCGCCGCGCGCGTCGTTCCGGCTGGCGCGCGACGTCCGCGACCGACGATATCGACGCCGCTCGCGCTCGGCGATACCCTCGCGCGACGCCGCGATGCCGCGGCTCGATCGGCATCCTCCCCCCGCAGGCGCCGGTCGACCGAGGCGCTGCGCTTCCCCCCGCCGAGAGCCGATGAGCCCCTAGCGGCTTCGAGCACTTCGGGGGTGCCCGTGGGTCTG
>DASPGF010000346.1:0-3700 GCA_035620755.1 Myxococcota bacterium | reverse complement strand
CTGCTCGAGTACGGGCGCCGCCTCGACGACGTGCCGCTCGTGCTGCAGTACAACAAGCGCGACCTGTCGGACCCCTATGCGCTCGAGGAGCTGCACCGCAAGCTCGACGTCAACGGAGCGGCGGTGTTCGAGGCCGTCGCGACCGAGAGCACGGGCGTGCTCCAGACGCTCGCGACGCTCGCGAAGCACGTCGTCCGGAGCCTGCGCGGCCAGCAGTTCGCGGCCACGGCGGCCGCACCCTCCGCCGGCAGCGCCGCGAGCGCCGCGCCGACTCCGACGCGTGTAGCGTCGCCCGAGCCCGAGCCCGCGAGCGCGGCCGCTCCGCTCGCCCGCATGGAGCAGGCAATCCTCGCAGAAGCCGCGCATTCCGAGTCGGACGCGCTCGACGCGCTCACCGCTTCCGCCGAGATGGTGCTCGACGCGCCGTGGGACTCGCTTCCCGACGAGCGCGCGGCCGACCGCGGAGCGCAGCTCGGAGCCGAGCTCTCGATTGCGTCGGTTGGCGAGGCAGAGCGCAGCGGCGAGCGCGGAGTGCGCGTTCCGATCGTCGTGCGAGACAAGGCGGGAGGCCTGTCCGAGCTCGTGCTGACCATCCAGCTCGACCCCCGACTGCCGCGCGAGGGGAATTGATGCGCAAACGGATCGGCATCTATCGCGCGGGCGAGGAGGCGCGCCAGCTGATCCCAGCGCTGCTCGAGAACCCCGAGATCGAGCTCGCTGCGATCGTCGACCCCGACGCGGCGGCAATCCGCAGCCAGCTCGACCGAGTCGAGCCGCAGGTCGCGCGCGTGCTCGGCGATCACCTGACCGACGACGTCGGCGCGCTGCTTCGGGACCCGCACCTGCACGCCGTGATCGACTCGGGCACGAGCGGCGAGCTCGCCGCGAAGCATGCGGACCTCGCCACGCGCGGCGTCCAGATCGTCACTCCGCTCACGGCGCGGCTGCTGTGGTGCTTCAGCCGAGCGTCGCGCAGCAGCAAGACCGATCTGCTCACGGTGCTCCACGAGATCGTGGAGTCCTACAACCTCACGATCGACGCCGACGAGCTGTTCAGCCGCGTGCTCGAGATCGCGGTCGCGGTGACGGGCGCCGAGGGCGGCTCGCTGATGCTGCTCGACCACGGCGCGCGCGAGCTGCGCGTTAAGGTCGCGGCCGGCGTTGAGCCCGAGCTCTGGCCCAAGATCCGGGTTCCGCTCGGCCAGGGAATTGCCGGCCGCGTCGCCGCCGAAGGGCGCGCGCTGCGGCTGCGCGGCAAGGCCGACCGCCAGGCGTTCCAGATCCTGCGCGAGCGCCTCGACGTCGAGTCTGCGCTGTCGGTGCCGCTGATCTGCGAGGGGCGCGTGCTCGGCGTGCTCAACCTCCATCACTCGACGCGCGCCGACGCGTTCTCGGACGAGAGCCTCGAGTTCGCCGAGCAGCTCGCGCGACTCGACGCGCAGATCATCGCACGCTCACAGCAGCACGAGGCGCTGCGCAGCCAGGCAGCGCGCTACACGATCTTGAGACGGGTGCGCGAGATCCTCTCCGGCAAGCATCCCCTCCCCGACCGCCTGCGCTCGCTATGCCTGTTCGTGGCGGAGCAGGTCGGACACGGCATCGCGACGCTCTACCTGCGCGAGCCCGGGGAGAATGATCTGCGGCTGAGCGCCACCTCGCTCGAAGGCGGCGGCTTCGGCGGCGAGTATCGCATCGAGATCGGGCGCGGCATCGACGGCGAGGCGGCGCGCAGCGGCGAGCCCGCGCTGCTGCGCTCGGCGAAGGGCGCGCTCGCGTACGCCGCGCTGCCGCTCGTGGCGGGCGAGCGCGTGATCGGCGTGCTCTCGGTCCAGGGCGGGAGCGAAGCGGCGGGCAGCCGCGCCGCGGAGGAGGCGCTGCTCGAGATCGCGGCGGCCGCCGCGGAGGAGATCGCGCACGCCGAGCGCGAGGCCGCGATGGCCACGCGCGCGGATCGGATCGCCGCACTCAATGAAGCGGGCATCCGCATGATGTCGGCCACCGATCCTGCAGAGGTGCTGCGCCTCGCAACTTCCTCGGCCGCGATGGCGCTCGGCGCGGATCACGCGATCCTGCGCGTCCAGGACGACGAGACGCGGCGCTACGTGATCCGCTCGTACTTCGGCTCCGCGGATGGCCGGCTCCAGGGGCGCCTATTCCGGCTCGACAAGCGAATCTCGGTCGACGCGATCAAGCAGCGAGCGCCGATCTGCATCGCCGACCTCGACGCGGAGCCGCGCCTTCGCGACCTGCGCGCGGAATTCCAGTCCGTGATCGCTGCGCCGTTGCTGCGCGAAGGCCGCGTGATCGGGACGCTCGCGATCTACGACAAGGTCGTCGCCGACCGCTTCTACGTCGGCCGCTTCAATCAGCAGGATCTCGAGCTGTTCGCGAAGCTCGTCTCGTACGTCGAGCGCGCCGTGACCAACGCGGACTTCCACGCCCAGGCTCGGCAGTATCGGAACTTCGACCCCGATACCGGTCTGCCGAACGAGCGCTACCTCGACAAGCGCATCGACGACGAGGTCGCGCGCGCTGCGGGAACGGACGGGGCGCTCGCGGTCGCCGTCTGTCTGCTCGAGAATCTCGACGAGATCGAGCGCGGCAGCGGCCAGGCGCGCGCGCGTGAGGTCGTGCGGCGCACCGTCGAGGCGCTGCGCACACACCTGCGCGATTTCGACGTGATCGGCCGCACGGGCGCGGGTGAGTTCTCGATCCTGCTGCCGGACCCTGGCTACGCGGCGGGCGAGCGCGTCTACTCGCTCGCTCGCGCGGTCGCCGACGAGGTCGCGAAGGACGAAGCGCTCAACCAGCCGATCCGCATCGCGCTCGGCTTCGGCTACGCGCTCTACCCGAGCGAAGGCGGCGACCGCGAGACGCTCGTCGCACGCGCGCGAACGCCGCGCATCCGCATGGTGTAGAACCAGCACGGCCAACTGGGCCCCGGCTGGTGGCGCCCAGTCATTAATTAGGTACCGGAGCTGCCCGGGCTGGGACCAGCACCGCCAACTGGGCCCCGGCTAGTGGCGCCCAGTCATTAGGTACCGGAGCTGCCCGGGCTAGGACCGAAACGCCTCGATCAGGATCTCCGCGACTTCCGGTCGCATGATGCGCGGATCCGGAATCTCTCCCGATCGAAGCTGCTCGCGAACCTTCGTCCCGCTGACCGTGATCGGCTTCTCATCGGGGTGGTTCTCGGTGAGATCCACGCGCCCGAGCGATTCGTAGTACGCCGCGAAGCCGATCTTGCAGGGTTGGATCCGCAGCTCGCCCGCGAGCTCGTCGAACACGTCCTGGGCATCGAAGTCACCCCAGATCGGGCTGCCGTCCTCGTAGGGCGCGTCGGCGTGCTTGCGGCCGATCACGAGATCGCTGAACCCGTAGTTCTGGCGGTAGATGGCGTGCATCACCGCCTCGCTCGGGCCGCCGTAGAACATCTTGATGTCGAGGCCGATCAGCTCGAACACCTCGGACAGGTCGTAGCCGACGGAACGCCACAGCGCCTCGTCCTTGTCCCCCTCGCCGAGCAGCTGGCGATCGTGCAGCAGCCGATAGCAGCGCATGCGCGTCACGGCGGGAACGTCGTCGCCCTTCAGCTCGCCGACGAGGGGATTGAGAACCACGCCCGTGAAGTGACCCGCTCGCGTGAGCTTCTCGGCGCCCGCGACCAGCGCGTACTCGTGCGCGCGATGCAGCGGGTTGC
>DASPGF010000345.1:0-3751 GCA_035620755.1 Myxococcota bacterium | reverse complement strand
CATCGCAGCCGGCGCGCCGATCCGGACCCCATCGAACTCAGCCGCTGATCCCGATCTCATCGCAGCCGGCGCGCTGATCCGGACCCCATCGAACTCAGCCGCGGGATCCAGATCCCATCAGCGATTCGGCTTGGCCCGTGGGGGCTTCTCGGTCGCTCCGATTAACGTCCGATAAGTATTATTATGTCAAGTTCAGGAGATCAGCGATCGAGCGGCCTCCGCCCGGCTCATGGGAATACCCCCGCGCTGCGGTCGCGAGACAGCCGCGACCTCGCAAAGCTTCGATCTCGAGATCGCCACGGGCTCGGCGCGGAATGCGCCGCCGCGTCATTTGACCTGGGTGCGCGCCTTCTCGAACAGATCCTCGAGCTGCGACGCGAGCAGCTTGCTGCCGATCGAGCGCTTGGTTCCGCCGCCGAAGCCCGTGATCTGATCGGTCGAGGTCCGGTTCCCGTAGACGACCACGGTGCCGCCCTTGCTGGGCAAGAATGCGGCGATCGCCTGCTCGGCGTTGTAGCCCGTGCTCGCGTAGATCTGGCGCTGGATGGCAAGCCACGCATCGCCGTCCGGCACGAGCAACACGTGCGTGAGCACGAAGGTCGGCACGCCGTGGGCGTTGATCTGCGACCAGCGGAAGATCTCCTCGGTGCCCGCGGGCTTCGCGTTCGGATACGAGAGCAGCAGCTGATACGCGGCCGGCGCGTACTGCTCGAGCTTCTTCGAGGCCTGCGCGGCGGTGCGCAGCTCGTCGCCCGCCGAGCGCTGCGCGCCGCCTTCACGCGCGTACGGCGCGATCCCCGCCAGCCCCTGCGCGCGATACGCCTCGACGCGCGCGACCAGCGCGCTTCGCACTTGCGCCTCGACGCTCGCCGTCGACGCCCCGGCTCCGAGCTTCTGGAACGCCGCGATCTCCGCCGCGGAGAGATTGAGGTCGTCGCCCGGGCGCGCCTTCAGGTACTGCTGCGCGCGCTTCTGCGCGCCAGGCTCGAGCGTGAGCTTCGCGAAGTCGTCGAGCGTTGCGGGCGTCGAGATCACGCCGAACGCGATCATGTTCGGGTCGGTCGAGTCGAGCAGATTTCGTTTGGAGTTGCCCACGAGCTCCGCGGGCGACACGGGCACCTGGAACGCGAGCCCTGCGGTCAGCTCGCGCTCGGACGCCGCTGGGACCGCATGCCGCACGAGCGCCCCGCCCCCGACCTGCGCGATCTCGCTCTCGGACAGCCCGAGATCCGCGAGCAGCGCCCCACTCTCCGGCAGCTGCGCCGCCGCTTCCCACGCTCCGACACCAATGAGCGACGAAACCATCAGCGCCGACCGAACCAGCGCGCAAACTCCACTCCCCTCACGCGACATCCAATATCTCCCAAGAAGTAATCGAATCCCGAAACACCGAAGAGCTGACGAGCGACCGCTCGCCTCGCTCCTCATGCTACCTCCCGAAACGCGCTGGAGGGCGGCGAGAGAAAATGCAGTCCCGTGGCCGCGGTGGTCGCGACGCCGGCCGAATCGAGAGTGCGCGTCCGCGAGTCATTCCGAGAGCGATCGCCCGCGCGCGGCGCGGGGGAGACCTGAAGGCGACATGGTGTCGGAGCCGGAAGGTCTCCCCCCGCGCCGAGCGCGGAGCAACCAATCCGTGTTCGCGCCGACGCCGAGCAGCCATCTCGATTGCGCGCTGGCTGCCCCGCTGCCGGTCGGTGACATCCCGCTGATGCGCCGGAGGGTTGGCGTCCGGTATTTCCGATTTCACGCCGCCTGTGCTATAGGCGCGCGAATCGCGCCGATCGGAGAAAACGCTTGGCAGACGCGGCTCGCGGCAAGCCCGCATACGACGAAATCCTGAGCCGATTCCGCGCGTTCGGCCAGGAGCACGCGCTTCGCTTCTGGCCTCGGCTCGACGCGCTGCAGCGCGCGGCGCTGCTCGAGCAGGCCGCCGCGGTCGACCTCGCCGCGCTCGCGCGCGCACACGTCGCCCACCGCGAGCGCGAGAACGCGAGGCCGCCCAAGCTCGAGGCGGTGCCGGTCGTGCGCGCGACCGCACACGGCGGCGACCCTGCCGCGGAGCGGCGCGCGTTCGAGCGCGGCGGCGAGGCGCTCGCCGAGGGGCGCGTCGCGCTGCTCGTCGTCGCGGGCGGACAAGCCACGCGGCTCGGCTTCGCGGGGCCGAAGGGCGCCTTCCCGGTCGGCCCCGTGAGCGGCCGCAGCCTGTTCGAGCAGCAGGCCCAGAAGATCCACGGCCTGCGCCGGCGTTACGGGCGCGCCCTGCCCTGGTTCGTCATGACGAGCGATGCGACCGACGCCGAGACGCGCGCGCTGTTCGCCGCGCGCGACGCGTTCGGCCTGCCGGCCGAAGACCTGATCTTCTTTCGACAGGGCATGGTGCAAAGCCTCGATTTCGAAGGGCGCCTGCTGCTCGAACGCCCCGATCGGATCTTCGAGAACCCCGACGGGCACGGCGGCTCGCTGACCGCGCTGCTCGCCTCGGGGGCGCTCGACGAGATGGAGCGGCGCGGCATCGACACGATCTTCTACTACCAGGTCGACAACCCGCTGATCCGCATCGCCGATCCGAGCTACCTCGGCTTCCACCTCGAGAGCGGCGCCGAGATGTCGTGCAAGGTGATCCGCAAGCGCGACGCGATGGAGAAGATGGGCGTGGTCGCGCGCGCCGATGGCCGGATCGGCGTGATCGAGTACACCGAGATCGACGACGAGCACCGCTTTGCGGCGGACGAGAGCGGCGAGCTCGAGTTCTGGGCGGGCAACGCCGCGATCCACGTGCTCTCCACGCGCTTCGTGCGCCGCGTGGCGGAGCGTGCGGACGAGTACCTGCCCTATCACGCCTCCGCGAAGGTGATCCCCACGCTCGACGATGTCGGCCATCCGATGCACCCCGCCGAGCCCAACGGGCTCAAGCTCGAGCGCTTCGTGTTCGACGCGCTCGCGGCCGCGCAGTCGGTGTGCGTCGTCGAAGGAGACCGGCGCTCGGAGTACTCGCCGATCAAGAACGCCGAGGGCGCCGATTCGCCGCTCTCCGCGCGCCGCGATCTGGTCGCGGTCTACCGCTCGTGGCTCGACGCAGCGGGCATCGCCACACCCGCGGCCGACGCCGCGATCGAGATCGACCACTCTCTCGTGGACAGCGTCGACGACGCGCGCGCGCTGGGCGTCGAGCGCTGCGCCGACGCGGGCGACGCGATCCGCGTGCAAAGCAAGGCGGACACATGACTTCGGCGAGGAAGAAGAACAAGCAGCGATCGGGCAGCGCGCGCAAAGGCGCGACGGCGAGAGCGAGCAAGAGCGCAGCCGCCAAGGCGAAGGCCAAGGCCGCGGCGCTCAAGGCGCGCGAGCGCGACGCCGCGCAGAAGGCGCGAAAGCGCGAGGCCGCCGCGAAGGCCAAAGCCAAGGCCGACGCGCTCAAGGCCAGGCAGCGTGAGAACGCCGCGAAGGCCAAAGCCAAGGCCGCCGCGCTCAAGGTCAAGCAACGCGAGGCGGCCGCGAAGGCCAAGGCCAAGCAGCGCGAAGCCGCCGCGAAGGCCAGGGCCAAGGAGCTGGAGCGCCGCACCAAGGAGCGCGACAAGGCGAACGCGCTCAAGGCCAAGCTGCGCGAGGCCGCCGCGAAGGAGCGCGAACAGGCGCGCGCGCTGCGCGCCCAGGAGCGCGAGACGGCGCGCGCGCTCAAAGCGAAGGAGCGCGAAGAGGCGAAGGCGCGCAAGGCGCAGGAGCGCGAGGCCGCCGCGCTCGCGAAGGCGCA
>DASPGF010000344.1:0-2578 GCA_035620755.1 Myxococcota bacterium | reverse complement strand
GTGAGGAGCGCATTTGAGAGTGCACGCGCACGCCGCGCAAATTCGGCGCTTCCTCAAGCACGAGCTCTGGTCGGAGGAGCCGGCATCGCGTTGGATCGTCACGCGCGCCGTGCGGCTGCTGCAGTTCGCGATCCTCACCGCCGAGGGCTTCGTGAAGGATCGCCTGCTGCTGCATGCGAGCGCGCTCACCTACTTCACGCTGGTTTCGCTGATTCCCGTGTTCGCGGTCGCGGTCTCGATCGCGGCTGCGATCGGCGTCGAGAGCGATTTTGCCGAGGCGCTCGTCGCGAAGCTCGCGGCGGGCGCGCCCGCGCTGCAGGCGAGCATCGTCGCCCAGATTCGCGCAGCGGATTTCAAGGCGCTCGGCGGCATCGGCGCGGCCATTACGTTCGTGCTCACGGTGCTCGGCATCAGCAACGTCGAGGCCGCGTTCAACGCGATCTGGGGCGTGACGAAGCGGCGCAGCTGGAGCCGCCGCTTTCCCGACTACCTCGCGATCCTCGTGATGATTCCGATCCTCGCGACCGCGCTCTCGCTCGCGACGGGTCTGCGGAGCGAGTGGCTGATGAGCCGCCTGCTCGAGCACGAGCTGTTCGCGCGCGTCTACGAGCTCGGGCTCGGCTACCTGCCGTGGCTCACGCTGACCGGCTCGCTCGCGCTGCTGTTCTGGTTCCTGCCGAACACGTCCGTGCGATTCTCGTCCGCGCTGCTCGGCGGCGCGATCGCCGCAATGCTCGTGCTGCGCGCGCAGGACATCTACCTCACCCAGAGCGTCGGCGCCGCGCGCGCGAATGCGCTCTACGGCGCGTTCGCGCAGCTGCCGCTGCTGTTCGTGTGGATCTACGTGTTCTGGGCGATCGTGCTGTTCGGCGCGGAGCTCGCGTTTGCTCACCAGAACCTCGCCTCGTACCGGCGCGAGCTGCACGGCGCAGCGACGCCGCCCGCGGAGCGCGAGGCGCTCGCGCTGCGCGGCGCGCTGCTCGTCGCGCGCGCGTTCGACGCGTCGGGCGAGCCCGAGACGCTCGAGTCGCTCACCGCCAAGCTGGACGCGCCGATCCGCGTCGTGCGCGACGTGCTCGGCCAGCTCGAGGCCGCGCAGATCCTCTCGCGCAGGGGCGGCTCGGGCGAGGAGGGCGCGCTGCAGCTCGCGCAGCCGTCGTCGAAGATCCGCGTGCTGGACGTGCTCGCCGCGCTGCGCGGAACACGCGAAGCGGTCGAGGGCGACGCGGGCGCGCTCGCGGTCGAGAAGCTGCTCGCGGGCCTCGATGCTCGCGCCGCGCACGGCGAGGGCTCGCTCACGCTCGCCGAGCTGCTCGCCGCGCAGCCTTCGCTTGACCCCCCCGCGACCCGGAGTTAGGGTCGCGAGTCTCCCACCGGGTTCGGCCATGCGCGTCTATCTCGATCACAATGCCACCTCGCCGCTGCGCGATGAGGTCTTCGAGGCGATGGCGCGCGTGCTGCGCGGCGTGCATGGGAACCCCTCTAGCGTGCACGAGGAGGGGCGCGCCGCGCGCGCCGAGCTCGACCGCGCGCGCGAGTCGGTGGCGGCGCTGCTCGGCGCGGACGCGCGGCAGGTGCTGTTCACCGCGGGCGCGACCGAGGCGAACAACACCGCGCTGCTCGGTGTCGCGCGCGCGGGCTCGCGCAGCGCGCGGCACCTCGTGACCTCCTCGGTCGAGCACCCGTCGGTCGAGGCGGCGCTCGCACTGCTCGAGCGCGAGGGCTGGCGCGTGACACGCCTCGGCGTCGACGAGGATGGGCTCATCGACACCGATGCGTTCGAGCGGGCGCTCGAGCCGGATACCACGCTCGCGTCGGTGATCTGGGCCAACAACGAGACGGGCGTGCTGCAGCCGATCGCCGACCTCGCGGCCCGCGCGCGCGCGCGCGGTGTGTGGTTCCACAGCGACGCGACGCAGGCGGTCGGCAAGATTCCGGTAGATCTGCGCGAGGCGGGCGTCGATCTGCTGTCGCTCTCCGCGCACAAGTTCAACGGCCCGAAGGGCACGGGCTGCCTGATCGCGCGCGAGGGCGTCGCGTTCGAGCCGCTGCTTCGCGGCGGACCGCAGGAGCGCGCGCGCCGCGGCGGAACCGAGAACGTCGCCGGGATCGCGGGCTTCGGCGCCGCGTGCGCGCTCGCGCAGCGCGAGCTCGCCGAGCGCATGCGCGACAGCCAAGCGCTGCGCGATCGGCTCTGGGACGGAATCGAGGCGAAGATCCCGCGCGTGCGCCGCAACGGCCGCGCGCAGAGCGTGTTGCCGAACACACTCAGCGTCGAGTTCGAGGGCGCGGCGGGGGAGGTGCTGCTGCAGGCGCTCGATGTCGAGGGCATCGCGGTCTCGTCGGGCGCGGCCTGCCACTCGGGCTCGATCGAGCCGTCGCGGGTGCTGCTCGCGATGGGCCGCTCGCGCGACGCCGCGCGCGGGACGCTGCGCTTTAGTGTCGGCTGCGGGAACGACGCCGTGCAGATCGACCACACGCTCAGCCTGCTGCCCGATCTCGTCGAGCGCGCGCGCCGCGCGGCGCACGCATGAGCGCGTCGGGGTGGAAGTGCGGCGACGCGAGGCCCGAGCGCGCG
>DASPGF010000343.1:0-2678 GCA_035620755.1 Myxococcota bacterium | reverse complement strand
CTCGGAGCCCTTGCCGCCATACTCGCCCATCTCGATCAGCTTCTTGGCGTTGTCCCAGGCCGCGCCGCCGGTGGTCATCGCGAGCGCGACGCACACGCCCGTGACGATCGAGCCGATCAGGATGCCGCCGAGCGCGGCGGGCCCGAGCAGCAGACCCGCGAGGATCGGAATCAGCGCGGGAATCAGCGCGGGCGCGATCATCTGCCGCAGCGCCTCGCGCGTCACGATGTCCACGCAAGCGCGGTAGTCGGGCTTGCCCGTGCCCGCCATGATTCCGGGAATCTCGCGGAACTGGCGCCGCACCTCGTCGACGACCTTGCCGCCCGCGACGCTGACCGCGCCCATCGCGAGCGATGCGAAGATGAACGGGATCATCGACCCGATGAACAGACCCGCGAGCACCAGCGTATTCGAGAGATCGAACTCCGCGTCGACGCCGACCGCGCGCAGGTCCGCGATGTAGCTCGCGAACAGCACGACCGCAGCGAGCCCCGCGGACGCGATCGCGTAGCCCTTGGTGACCGCCTTCGTGGTGTTGCCGAACGCGTCGAGCGGATCCGTGACGCGCCGCACCTCGTCGCCGAGCTCGGCCATCTCGGCGATTCCGCCCGCATTGTCGGTGATCGGTCCGTAGGCGTCGATCGAGACCACGATGCCCGCGAGCGAGAGCATGCTCATCGCCGCGATCGACACACCGTAGAGACCCGCGAGCCAGAAGGTGAAGACGATCGACGCGACGATCACGAGCACCGGCCAGAGGGTCGCCTGCATGCCGACCGCGAGGCCGCTGATCACGTTGGTGCCATGGCCGCCCTGGCTCGCCTTGGCGATCCGATCGACGAACCGCGATCCGCCGCCGGTGTAGATATCGGTGATCCACATCATCGCGGCCGTGACCGCGCCGCCCACCGCCGCGCACAGCCAGAGCCTCGCGCCATCGAGCGCGACGCCCTGTGCATCCACGTCGGGAAACTCGACGTAGCGATTCGCGAGCAGCAGCATCCCGAGCATCGCCACGCTCGCGATGCCGAGGCCGAGGTACATCGCGCGCATCACCGCCGGCTGCTGGCCCGCCTTCGGCTCGTCGATCGAAACGAAGGGCAACGATACGAGCGTGCCGAGGATGCCCGCCGCGCCCACGAGCAACGGGTAGACGAACATCTCGAGATCGCCGGGGAACACGATGTGCGCGAGCAGCATCGACGCCGCCGCCGTGACGCAGAAGGTCTCGAACAGGTCGGCCGCCATCCCCGCGCAATCGCCGACGTTGTCGCCGACGTTGTCCGCGATCACCGCCGGGTTTCGCGGATCGTCTTCGGGAATGTTCGCCTCGACCTTGCCGACGAGGTCGGCGCCGACGTCGGCGCCCTTGGTGAAGATGCCGCCGCCGAGCCGCGCGAAGACCGAGATCAGCGACCCGCCGAACGCGAGGCCGATCAGCGCGTCGGGGCTGTCGTGGTCGAGCGCATGCATCGCCCCGACGATCGCGACGAGCGAGAGCAGGCCCGCGCCGATCACCATCAGACCCGTCACGGTCCCGCCCTGGAACGCGAGCTGGAACGCGGTTCGAAAGCCGCGCGTGGCCGCCTGCGCAACGCGCACGTTCGCGCGCACCGAGACGTTCATGCCGACGAAGCCCGCGCCCGCGCTCGCGAGCGCGCCCAGTGCGAAGCCCGCCGCGTACCACCAGCCGAGCAGCACGCCGATCGCGACGAGGATCGGCAGGCCGACCATCGCGACCGTGCGGTACTGGCGGTTGAGGAACGCGGACGCGCCCGCCGCAATCGCCGCGGCGATGTCGTTCGCGCGCGGCGTGGCGGTCGGCGCCGCGGCGACGGTCCGGTACAGCCAGGCGCCCACGCCGAGCGCGAGAAGCGAGGCCACGAACGCGATTGCGAGCATTTCGACGTCTCCATCAGCGGATCTTCGAGGTCCGCCGCACGGCAGACGCGGCGGCGCAGGGCAAGGGGCGCGCCCCCAGGGGTGCGCTATGCGGACCAACGGGGCGAGTCGAGCCGCGGGAGACTAGACGTCCCCTCCCCGATCGTCCAGTAGCCGCTCGCGTTTTTGCGCGCGCCGAAGGCTCGGCGCGGCGAGCTGCGCGCGGTGTGCGCGGGTGGTGGGTGGACGCGGCGTGGACCGGTCGCGGACCGGTGTGGATCGGAGCGTGGACCGGTCGCGGACCGGGTGCGGCTCAGCGCAGCCTGCGCGGGTGGACGTGGATGCACGGCACCCAGCGGTCGCGCACGATCAGGTACTCGTCGCGGACCACGACCCGGCACTGGGTCTGGTCCGGCGAGACCTCGAGCAGCATGCCCTCTCCCGACCACACCTCGAGCGCCGCGAAGTCGACGAGCACGGGGGTGCCGTCGTTGCCGATGCAGCCCGCGCTGCCGAGCGCGCCGATCAACGCCGCGAGCGTGTTCCGGAGCAAGGAGCTGCACATGCGGGGGAGATCGGCGCGCGCCGATCGAAACTGAAGCGCGAGCGCGCGGGCCCGGCCCGAGCGCGCGACCCCGGCGCGAGGTCGCCCATCGCGGCCTCCAGCCGCGCGTCGCGCGCGCCGATCGCGCCGCGCCCCCGCGGACAGCACAGCGCCGTCGCTGTATTCTCGCGCGCCGGACGACGAGCGGTTCACCACACAGCTCGAGGAGCGAGCCATGCGCAAGATCATGATC
>DASPGF010000342.1:0-4170 GCA_035620755.1 Myxococcota bacterium | reverse complement strand
CCAATTCGAGACGCTCGCGTCGCGGCTTCCCGAGAGCGACGAGCTGCTGCAGACCATCGAAGGCGATTACTCGGGCTACACGCTCGCGCAGCTCGCCGAGCTCGCGAGCGCGCCCCCGACGGGCGCGAATCCCGGGCTGTCGCGTCCTGCGATCGAGTACCACCGCCGCTTCGCGCTGCCGATCGCGACGCTGATCTTCGGCGTGCTCGCCGTTCCGCTGTTCCTGTCTCGCAGCAATTTCTCGCGCGCGGCCGGCGGGGTGATGGGTCTGCTGTGCACGATCGCCTACTACGGGCTGATCCAGCTCGGCGAGGGTCTCGCGCAGAGCGGCTGGATCGGTGTCGCCGCGGCGGTCTGGCTGCCAAACGCAGCGCTTGCGCTGCTCGCAGCCGCGCTGCTCGTGCGCGCGCGGCGCAAGGGCGTGCTCGGCCACTCCTTCGATCGCCCGCAGCGCCGCGCCGCGCGCAGCGCGAAGCAGCCGCGCAAGCCGCGGCCACCCCGCAGCCACCCGCTGCCGCGCTACATCGCGAGCCGCTTCTGTCAGCTCGCGCTGCTCTCGTTCGCGATCCTGCTCGTCGCCTATCTGCTGATCGACATCATGGAGCGGCTCGCGTGGTTCAGCCGCTACGAGGCGACGGGTATGGAGGTGCTGCGCTTCTACGGCGCGCGCGTGGTGCTGCTCGCATCGCGCGTGATCCCGATGTCGCTGCTGGTCGCGACCGCGCTCACCGTGAGCCTGCTCGCGGTGGAGGGCGAGCTGATGGGAATGCGCGCGTGCGGCATTCCCGCGCCGCGCGCGCTGATGCCCGTGTTGATCATCGCGGCGCTCGTCGTTCCCGCGGCCGCGCTGCTCGACAACGTGCTCGTGCCGCGAGCGAACGCGCTCGCCGACGAGCTCAAGCGCTCCGAGATCAAGGGCGTCTATTCCGAGCTGCTCGACGATAAGCGCAAGAGCGCCGTCTGGCAGCGCTTCGGCAACAAGGTTCTCGAGGCGGAGCGCTTCGATCCCGACCGCGGCTACGCATCGTTTCTCTCGATCTACGAGCTCGCTGACGATCGATTGCCCGTGAAGCGAATCGACGCATCGAGTGCCCGCCACGTCGGCAACGGCTGGTGGCAGCTCAGCGACGCGCGGGCGATCGAGGTTTCCGAAGGCAACGTGCGGACGGTCCCCGCCGAGCACTTCGCGAACCTCGGCGAAGCGCTGCCCGCGGAGGTCGACACGATGCACCTCAGCGTCGCCGATCTGCGCGCGCTGATCCGCGACGCCGAACGCGACAACGTCGACCCGCGCCCGCTGCGCGTCGATTACCACGTCAAGCTCGCGCAGCCGCTCGCGTGCATCGTGCTGCCCGCGCTGCTGCTGTTCTTCGCGGTCGGGGGGCCGCCCTTCCCGGGGCCCGCGCAGACGTTGCTGCTGAGCGTCGTGGTCGGGATCGGCTACATCCTGCTGACGGGTGTGTCCCGCTCGATGGGCTATGGCGGCGTGATGCCGCCCGCGATCGGCGGCTGGGGGCCGCTCATCGCGTTCCTCGCCGTCGCGAGCTTCTTCGGCGCGCGGCTGCGTCGCCGGCTCTAACTGCGCTTCGCGCGCACCACGTAGTTGCCGCGCTTCTCGTCGTACTCGAGGTCGATCTTTCCCGCCTCCTCGACGGCCTCGAGCACCTCGGCGAAGCTGTTGAATCCGAAGTACTCCTCGTTGAAGCTCGGGAACACGCGCCGGATGGTCTGCTTGACCATCGAGCCCCAGACCGTGTCGTAGTCGCGCTCGAGCGAGCGCACGATCTCGACGATCTTGTCCTCGGCCTCCTCGCGCTTGTCCTGTGCGGGCGTGCTCTTCTCGCTCTTCGCGCGCTTCGGCTTCTCGGTCTTCTCGGCGACGCGGATCAGATCATCGTAGTAGATGAACTCGTCGCTGCTTCCGACGAGCAGGTCCGATGTGGAGCTCTTGACGCCGCACGCGATCACGTGCCGATCGTTCTCCTTGAGCTTTGCGGCGAGCGGCGAGAAGTCGCTATCGCCCGAGATCAACGCGAAGGTGTCGATGTGCGGCTTCTGGTAGCAGAGGTCGAGCGCGTCGACGACCATGCGGATGTCCGCGCTGTTCTTGCCGCTCGCGCGCGTCTGGGGGATGTCGACCATCTCGATGCCGAAGCCGTGGAATTCGCGCACGACCGGTTGGTAGGAGCTCCAGTCGCAGTAGGCGCGCTTGTAGACGAGGCGGCCCTTCTCGAGCAGCCTGCGCAGCACGAGATCGATCTTGAAATTGCCCTTGCGCATCTGGCGTACGCCGATCGCGAGGTTCTCGTAGTCGATGAAGACG
Organism: Myxococcota bacterium; assembly: GCA_035620755.1. Lineage (GTDB taxonomy): Bacteria > Myxococcota_A > UBA9160 > UBA9160 > SMWR01 > JACZVU01. The sequence goes on along the minus strand of DASPGF010000342.1, from coordinate 1,847 downwards.
GCGATCAGTCGTTCGTCGGCCATCGTCTCTTCACGTCTCGAACGCCGTCTCGCGGGGCTCGCGTTCGTCGCGCCGGGTATTCCGCTCGCGCCCGAAGGGATCGCGCTTGCCGGTTCACGTCTTCGATCCGCGCTTCGGTGGCTCGCGCTCGTCGAGCTCGTCGATCGGGAAGCCGTAGGCTGCGAGGTCGTCGCGCGTGGCGACGCCTTCGTGTCCGGGTGACTCCTTGCGGATCTCGCGCTTCTCGCGCTTGAGGGCCTGCTTCTCCGACTTCTTGACTTCGCGCTGGCGCTTGAGGACCGCCGTCCGGCTGCGTTTTCTCGCCATGGCCACCATCCACTTCAGTTGCTTCCGGTTGCGCCGCTGGAGGAAGCGGCGATTGGACGCGCCATCCGGAGCAGCGGTGTGCGCCTATCCTACACGGCCCCCCGCACAAGCGCTCCCGCGCGAAAAAGCGCTGGAACCCCGGCAGCTTAGGCTCGGGCGGCGGCGCGCACCGCTACAGCAGCGCGCGCAGCGACAGCCCCGCGAAGCAGCCGTAGAACAGCGCCATCCCCACGAGCGTCGCGCGGCGCCACAGCGGCGGCCGCAGCGCGCGCGGCAGCAGGCGCGTGTTGACGTAGAGCAGGTGCAGCGACGCGATGATGAACACGACCGCTGCGACGTTCGCGCTGAGCTGCAGCAGCGCGATCGGCTGCCCGAAGCCGAGCGCGACGACGCCGCCGATCACCACCGCGGCGAGCACCGCGTAGTAGACCGCGCGCACGTCGCCACCGTGCCACGCGCGCAGCCACCGGCTTCCCGTCCAGAGCATGTCGGTGACGGCGCGCACCATGCCGTCGATGTGGTCGAGCTGCGCCTTGAACAGCAGCCACGCGCCGAGGAACGCGATTGCGCCCGCGAGTAGCGGCCCTGCGTGCGCGCCGAGCCGTTCGGCGAGCGCGGCGCTGATGCCGAGGCCGCGGATGTCGACGCCCGGCGGCAGGAACGTCACGTAGAGCAGCGCGGGCAGCGCCATCCCGAGCAGCGCGCCGCTGAAGAACACCCCCCACTGATCGACGCGCACGATTCGCCACCAGCCGCGCCAGCGCTGCATTCCCTGTTCGTCGGGCGTGAAGCAGAAGCCGCTGTGCGCGAGCTGCCGCTTCGGGCCGCGGCCGAACGCGGCGGGGATGTAGCCCGCGCGCTCGCCCATCCCGTAGCCGCGGTCACGAGCCCAGTTCGAGAGCACGATGTTCGTCACGCCGCCCGCGCCCGAGTAGGCGGCGAGCGCTCCGATCAGGAACGCGTCCACGCCGGTCGGCAGGAAGTCGAAGCCTCCGAGCGTGATGTCGAAGCCGACAAACCCGAGTGTCGCGGCGAGAGCGGTGTGAGGTCGCACGAACACGAGCGAAAGCGCGAGGAAGCTTCCGAGCGTCACTGCGACGACCACCCAGTTGAGCAGCTCGAGCGTGCGCTCGATGCGCCGGCCGACGAGCAGCACCGCGACGCACGCGAGGAAGGTCGCGACTCCGAGCCAGTACACGGCTGTCGCATCCGACGGGCCCGGCAGTCGTCGCGCGAGCAGGAAGAAGATCGCCCCCGCGGCGTTCGTGGCCCACGCGGGCCAGCCGAGCTGCAGGAAATACAGGCCCGCGTAGAGCCACGCCCAGAGCTTCGCCGACGGCCGCGTGCGCATGAAGCCCGTGAACACGGGCTCGCCGGTCGCGAGCGTGTAGCGCATCACCTCCGTGTTGAAGACGGTCTGGAGGAAGACCGCGACCGCCGTCACCCAGAGCAGCGACAGTCCGTACTGCACGAACGCAGCCGGCCCGAGCAGGAACTCGCCGCCTCCGATCGCCGCGCCG
>DASPGF010000341.1:0-6809 GCA_035620755.1 Myxococcota bacterium | reverse complement strand
CGTCGTCGGCGTCCGCGGTCGCGAGCGCGTGCACGTCGGGAAAGCGCTCGAGGAAGCGCTCCCAGTAGGGGATCACCGTCTCGACGCGCGTCTGCTGGAGCATCGCCTCGGAGATCCAGATCGCATAGGGGTCGCGCGTGCGGCGCCACGGCAGGTCGCGCCGATGGGCGCGGTACCAGTCGAGCAGCGCGCTGCGGATCTCGCCGATCCGGGCTTCCGGCGCGCGCGCGGCGCGGCGCGCCGAGCCGCTAGGGGGGCGCCGCCGCGAGCTGCGCATCGACGTGCGTCCTCACCCATTCGGCATCCCACCACTCGAGGGGCTCGACGTAGCTACCCCCGAGAATCATCGCGAAGTGCAGGTGATCGCCGCCCGCGAGGCCGGTCGCACCCGACAGCCCCAGCCTCGCGTTGCGCTCGACGCGGTCGCCCGGGGCCACCTCGAGCGACGACAGGTGCGCATAGAGCGAGAACAAACCCAGACCGTGATCGATGATCACGCAGTTTCCGTAGATTCCGAGATCGTCGGCGAAAACAACCAGGCCCGCATTCGACGCCTCGATTGACGCGCCCGCGGTCGACGCGAGATCGTAACCGAAGTGCGTCGCCTCCGAGATCTTCTGTCCGTCGACGAAGTACGAGCGCTGCTCCGCGAACTTGCTCGTGACCTCGGAATTCCGAAGCTGGCTGAACGCGCCGACCCAGAGCTTGGAGTCGCTCGGCTTCGAGGCGATCTGGCGGATGCTCGTCTCGTTGGCGGCGCGCACCCGGGTGTTGATCTCGTCGAACGCGCGAACGAGGTCGGTTGCGTCGATTTCCGCGCGCTCGGCGAGCTCGCGGACCTTGGTCTCGAGGAAGCGCTGTGGCAGCGTGATGCTGGCCTCCGGCAGCGCGCGCTCCTGGAAGACCACCGGCCAGCCGGCGCGCGTCTCGTTGCCCGCGCGATCGAGCGCGACCACGTTGATCCGCGGGTCCGCCGGCGCGTCCGTCGCGACCGCGAACAGCGCGAAGCGCTGGTTCGACGAAGCATCGGCGCCGGGCAGTGGGAAGCCGAAGTAGAAGCGGTCGCCGACCGTCACTCCATCGAGGTTCGCCGGTTCGTTCAGCGAGTAGCGGACCGCGCCCGACCCGCCGCGCTTGACGTAGGTGAGCCCGCTCGCGATCTGGATCCGCGGCGGCTCGAGATCGATGTCGAGCGCGACCGCGACGCGCGTCTCGTTGCCGCGAAAGCCATGGCTCCACGACCAGTCGCGCGCAACGAGCGTCAGGTTCGCCGCACCGTGCGCGAGCCCGAGTGCCTTCGGCTCGATCTCGAACTCGACGCTCTCGCGGCTCTCCGGCGCCAACGCGCCCGCCGCGAGGCTGCCGGGGAAGCTCCGCTCGAGGACGACGACCTCGGTGTCACCCTGCTGCACGCTGACGCGGATCTCCCGCAGCCCCGAGCCCGCATCCGAGACCTCGAAATGAGCGCCGCCGCGTTGGCCGATCAGCACCGACGCGGGGCCTTCCACTCGCGGCGCCGTGCGTTCCCAGCGAATCCAAACGAATGCCGCGACGCCCACCATCAAAGCGCCGAACAGGATCCCGAGCCAGCCTCGAAGCGTCACGCTTCCCCCCGATCGTCGCCGCGCTGCGCGATTCGCCGCAGTCTACCAGACGCGCTCGCGTATTGACGCGCCGTGGCGCCTCGCCGATCTTCGCGCGTCTGATTTTCGGGAGCCCGCGATGTCGTCGCTGCGCCGCATGGTGATGGTCCGCCACGGAGAGACCGAGGGGGAGTCGAGCATCCGATTTCACGGCAGCGCGGACGTGCGGCTCAGCGAGGAGGGCCGCGCCCAGCTGCGCGCGGCCGCGCGGTCGCTGCGCGGGGAGATGTTCGAGCTGGTCGCCGCGAGCCCGCTGCAGCGATCGTGGCAGGGCGCGCGAATCGTCTCGGGCGGCGCGCCGGTGCGGCTGTTCCCCGAGTTTCGCGAGGTGCATTTCGGCTACTGGGAGGGCATGACGGCCGAAGAGATCGAGCGCTCGAACCCGGCGCTGTTCCGCGACTGGCAGAGCGGCGCTGCGGGCTTCGAGTATCCGGGGGGCGAGCTGCGCGAGGCGTTTCGCGCGCGCGTCGCGCGCGGCCTCGATGCGCTGCTCGCGAGCGGCGCGTCGAGCGTGCTGCTCGTCGGCCACAAGGGCGTGATCCGCACGCTCGCCGAGCGCTTGCTCGACGCGCCGCTCGCGGAGGGCCCGAGCCTCGGCGGCGTGGTGTCCGTGAGCCGTGGCGCCGACGGCCGCTGGTTCGAGGGAAGGCGCAGCAGCAATCCCGCCGGGCTCGACGAGTAGCTACGCTTCTTCGGATTCGCGGAGCCTCGCGATCACGCTGTAGTCCTCGAGCGTGGTGGTGTCGCCGACCGTCTCCGCGCCCGAGGCGATGTCGCGCAGCAGCCGGCGCATGATCTTTCCCGAGCGCGTCTTCGGCAGCGCCTCCGTGAAGCGGACATTCGCGGGTTTGGCGATCGGGCCGATCTGCGTGGCGACGTGCTCGCGCAGCTCGTCGATCAGCTCGTCGTCGTGCTTCACGCCCGCCTTGGGCGTGACGAACGCGACGATCGCGGTTCCGGTGATCTCGTCGGGCCGGCCCACCACGGCCGACTCGGCGACCTTGGGGTGCGACACGAGCGCGCTCTCCACCTCCATCGTCCCGATGCGGTGTCCCGAGATGTTCATCACGTCGTCGATCCGGCCCATGATCCAGAAGTAGCCGCGCGCGTCGCGGTGCGCGCCGTCGCCCGCGAGATAGGTGTTCGGGAAGCGACTCCAGTAGGTCTTCTTGAAGCGCTTGGGGTCGCCCCAGATGCCCCGCAGCATGCCGGGCCATGGCTTCCGGATCACGAGATAGCCGCCGTTGAGCGGCTTCGCGGGCGTGCCGCCGCTCGTGACGACGGCGGCATCGATGCCGGGGAAGGGCAGCGTCGCGGAGCCGGGCTTGGTCTCGGTCGCGCCGGGAAGCGGCGTGATCATGATCCCGCCCGTCTCGGTCTGCCACCAGGTGTCGACGATCGGGCAGCGCTTGCCGCCGATCACGCGGTGGTACCACATCCAGGCCTCGGGGTTGATCGGCTCACCGACGCTGCCGAGCACGCGCAGCGACGACAGATCGTGCTTGCGCGGATGCTCGTCGCCGAGCCGCACGAAGGTGCGGATCGCGGTCGGCGCGGTGTAGAAGACGCTCACGCGGTGGCGCTCGATGATCTCCCACACGCGGTCGGGAGCCGGATGCGTCGGAACGCCCTCGTACATCAGGCTCGTCACCCCGTTCGCGAGGATGCCGTAGATCACGTAGGAATGTCCCGTGACCCAGCCGATGTCCGCAGTACACCAGAAGGTGTCCGTCTCCTTGAGGTCGAACAGCGCCTTGGCGGTGGTCGCGACGTGGGTGAGGTAGCCGCCGGTGGTGTGCAGCACGCCCTTGGGCTTTCCGGTCGTGCCGCTCGTATACAGGATGAACAGCGGATGCTCGGAGTCGAGCTTCGCGGGCGGGCACTGCGCGGAGGCCGCGGCCATCTTCTCGTGCCACCAGACGTCGCGCCCGGCGTTCCAGTCGATCTTCGCACCCGTTCGCCGCACCACCACCACGTGCTTCACCGAGCCGTTGCCGCGCAGCGCCTCGTCGACCGCGGGCTTGAGCGGGTGGGCCGAGCCCTTGCGGTAGCCGCCGTCCGCGGTGACCACGAGCTTCGCGCCCGCGTCCTCGATGCGATCGCGCAGCGCTTCGGCGGAGAAGCCTCCAAACACCACGCTGTGTACTGCGCCGATCCGCGTGCAGGCGAGGATCGCGATCGCGAGCTCGGGAATCATCGGCATGTAGAGCGCGATGCGGTCGCCCTGGCGCGCGCCGAGATCCTTCAGCACGTTCGCGAAGCGGCACACCTCCCGGTGCAGCTCGCCGAAGGTGAGGATGCGGATGTCGCCGGGCTCGCCTTCCCAGATGATCGCCGCCTTGTTGCGCCGCCAGGCGTGTTCTCCGGTCAGGTGGCGGTCGAGACAGTTGTAGGAGACGTTGAGCCGCGCGCCGACGAACCACTTGGCGCGCGGCGGCTTCCACTCGAGCACGCGCTTCCACGGGCGAAACCAGCTGACGTTCTCCTTGGCCATCTGGGCCCAGAAGCGCTCGGGGTCCCTCGCGCCGAGCCGGCGCAGCGCCTCGACGGTGCGCTGGTTCCAGTTCGCGTGCTTCTGGAACTCCGCGCTCGGCTTGAAGCTCCGCTTCTCCTTGAGCAGGGATTCGATGTCGGCCATGCCGCGCCATCCTCCGGATCGGACTCTCGGTTCTGACTCGGGTGCGGGCTCAGCGATCCGCGACGAGCGCCTCGACGTCGCGCGGGTCGGTTGCGATCGCCTGCGTGAGGTTCTCGCAGCCGTCTTCGGTGATCGCGACGTCGTCCTCGAGGCGAACCCCGATGCCGCGGAACTCGGGCTTCGCGGTCTCGTCGTCGGCCGCGACGTAGATGCCGGGCTCGACGGTGAAGACCATGCCGGGCGCGAGCGGTCGGGGGCTGCCGCCCAGTCCGTAGTTGCCGACGTCGTGGACGTCCAGACCGAGCCAGTGGCTCGTCTTGTGCATGAAGAAGCGGCGATAGGCCTCGCGCGCGATCAGCTCCTCGACGTTGCCGGAGAGCAGCTCGAGCTCGACGAGGCCCTCGACGATCGCGCGCACCGAGGCCGCGTGCACGTCGGCGAGCGTCCGGCCGGGCGCGCACTGCGCGATGCCCGCCTGCTTGGCGCGCAGCACCACCTCGTAGACGGCGCGGCCCGCGGCGGGGAAGCGCCCGCCGACGGGATAGGTGCGCATCACGTCCGACGCGTAGCCCTCGAGCTCGCACCCCGCGTCGACGAGCACGAGCTCGCCGTCGCGCAGCTTGTCGCTGTTGGTCACGTAGTGGAGAACCGTCGCGTTGCGCCCGGCACCGACGATGGTCGTATAGGCGGCGCCGCGCGCTCCGAGCCGGCGGAACGCGTACTCGATCGCGGCCTCGATCTCGTACTCGTACACGCCCGCGTGTGCGAGCCGCGCGCCCGCTGCGTGCGCTTCGCGGCTGATCGCCGAGGCGCGGCGCATGAGGTCGAGCTCCGCGGGCTCCTTGAACAGCCGCATCTCGTGCAGGATCGAGCGGGGATCGACGATCGCGTCGGCGGGCGCGCCGGAGTTGCGCGAGCGCAGCCGCATGCCGTCGAGCGTGCCCGTGATCGCGCGGTCGATCTCGGCGCTGCGCCCGAGCACGTGGTAGATGCGCTTCGCGCGCTTGACGAGATCCGGCAGCTGCTTGAGGAACTCGCCGATGGGGTGCGCTTCGTCGGCCCCGTAGTCGGCGCGCGCGCCTTCGACGCCCGGCCGATAGCCGGTCCAGATCTCGAGGTCGCGGTCGCGCGGCTCGACGTAGAGCGTGTACTCGGGGCCGCCGTCGCTGCGCAGCAGCGCGATCGCGTTGGGGTGGTCGAAGCCGGTGAGATACCAGAAGTCGCTGTCCTGTCGGAAGCGGTAGTCGGTGTCGCGCGAGCGCGTGACCGGGCTCGCCCCCTGGAACACGGCGAGCGCGTCGGGGCCCATCGCCTCGCGAACTCGTTTTCGCCGCGCTTCGAACACCCGCCCATCTTAACCCGCATTTCGCGACCGGTCGCGCGCGCTCGGAGCGCGAGCGCAGCGCCGCTTCGCGGACACGCGCGCGCGAGCGCAGCGCCGCGCGGCGTCAGGGGAGATCGGCACACACCACGCTCAGATCCGCGCAGTAGGTGGCGCAGATCCGATCGCGCTCGGCGAACGCGCTGTAATAGAGGCCGCCCGCTTCGAGCTCGGGGAGCCGGGTGGTGCGCACGACGCGCGGCGATTCGACGACGTGGATCCAGCCGCTCCAGCGCGTGACGACCGCGCGGCCGTCGCGCATCAGCTCGATGTCCTGCACGAAATCGAGCGCCGCGGGGAATGCCGCGTCGAGCAGGATCCGCGATCCGCTCTGCGGGCCCGCTCCGGGGTCGCTGATCTGCAGCCAGAGATTGCGCCCCTCGACCTCGGCGCGGTAACCGGTGCCATCGCGCGCGAAGCGCACGAACTGGAGCTCGGGCTCGGCGACGCGCTGCAGCGGCTCGCCGGCCGCCCCGAGCACGTAGCTCTCGTGGCGGATCGGGTCGGCCGGATCGAGCGGCAGCGAGTCGCTCGTGACCCAGATCTCCGCGCGCAGCGGATCGTAGGCGATCGTCTTCGGCGCGGCGCGGTAGCCGGGCGGCGCGTCGAGCGGATACTCGCCGAGCAGTGCCCCGTCGGAATCGAAGTGCGCGATCGAGCCCGCGTCGTAGCGCGAGGCGAGCAGGCTGCCGTCCGGGCCGAGCGCGAGCTCGTTGAGGCCCGTGCCGAGATCCGGCAGCCGTTGCATCGCGCCGCTACCTGGATCGGTGTAGCCTGCGGATTCGAAGAAGGTCGTGAAGAAGATGCGGCCGTTCGGGTGCGCGAGCACGTCCCAGACGCCGGATCGATCGCCCGCGCGGCCGACCTCGAGCGGCGCCAGCATGTGCTCGCGCCGCAGGTCGAAGCGCCCGACGACGACCGGCCCTTCGTCGAGCAGATCCGCGAGCGGGTCGTTGCCGTGCGCGCGCATCGCTGACCAGAACGCCGCGGCGCCGAAGTAGAGCGTGCCGTCGCGCTCGTCCGCGTACCACGCGCAGTAGCGCTCGCGTGCGCTCGGCGCGGGGGACTGGAAGCGCTCGGCGCGCGATTCGCCGCGCGCGGCGTGCAGGCAGCCCGTGAGCGCGGCCGGTGTGCTCAGGGCGAGCGC
>DASPGF010000340.1:0-2427 GCA_035620755.1 Myxococcota bacterium | reverse complement strand
GCGCCCTCGTAGCCAAATCGACCCGAGCTCGTGATCCACGCGGCTCCCGACCCGCGCGCGATGGCGTGCGCGGTGCTGCGAAGCGACTAACGCGGCTTGAGGCGGAGCCCCTGCAGCCGGATGAAGCCCGTCGCGTCGCGCTGATCGTAGGTGTCCGCGGGTCCCGCATCCTCGAACGAGGACTGCGCGGCGTCGTACAGCGAGACCGGCGAGCGCCTGCCCGTGATCCGCACATTGCCCTTGAAGATCGAGACGCGCACCTCTCCCGTCACGTTCTCCTGTGAAGCGTCGATCAGCGCGGTGATCGCCTTCATCTCCGGCGCGTACCAGAAGCCGTTGTAGATCAGCTCCGCGTAGCGCGGCGACAGTCGGTCTCGCTCGTGCATCAGCTCGCGGTCGAGCGTGATCGACTCCATCGCTCGATGCGCGACGTGAAGCACCGTACCGCCGGGCGTCTCGTAGACACCGCGCGACTTCAGGCCCACGAAGCGGTTCTCGACCATGTCGATGCGCCCGACACCGTGCTCGCCCGCGAGCACGTTGAGCCGGTGCAGCAGCGCCGCGGGCGACAGCGTCTCACCGTCGACGGACACGGGCGTTCCGCGCTCGAAGCCGATCACGATCTCGGACGGCAGGTCCGGCGTCTTGTCCAGCGCCTTCGTCATGATGAACATCGACTCGTCGGGCGCGCGCCAGGGATCCTCGAGCACGCCCCCTTCGTAGGAGACGTGCATCAGGTTGCGATCGGTCGAGTAGGGCTTCTCGAGCGTTGCGGTCACGGGAATGCCGTACTTCGCGCAGTACGCGATGCAGTCGGATCGCGAGCGGATCTCCCACTCGCGCCAGGGTGCGATGATCGCGAGCTCCGGCGCGAGCGCTCGGAACGCGAGCTCGAAGCGCACCTGGTCGTTGCCCTTGCCGGTCGCTCCGTGCGCGACCGCATCGCAGCCGGTCTCGCGCGCCACCGCGACCTGATGCTTCGCGATCAGCGGGCGCGCGAGCGCGGTGCCCAGCAGGTAGGAGCCCTCGTAGATCGCGCAGCCGCGGATCGCGGGGAACACGAAGTCGCGCGCGAACTCCTCGCGCAGATCGCGGATCGCGCAGTCGACCGCGCCGGTCTGCTTGGCCTTCTCGGGCAGTCCGCTGAGCTCTTCCTGCTGACCCACGTCGGCCGTGTAGGCGACCACCTCGCAGCGGTAGTGCTCGATCAGCCAGTGCAGGATCGCGGAGGTGTCCAGACCCCCGCTGTACGCGAGGCAGACTCGCTTCACCCTGCGCTTCGCGGCCATCGACGCTCGCCTCCGGCCGGGCAGTCTACCGAAGCCGCGGCCGGGGTCACACGCGAGCGCGCGGCCGGTTCAGCTGCGAGTCGCGCTACCGTCCGAGAGCAGGCTCTGGAGCTCGCCCGCGCGCTTGCGCAGCAGCTCGACGGTGTGCGCGACGTCCTCGAGCATCAGGCGGTAGCGCTCGGCGCGGCGGCCGCCGACCTGATCCGCGAGCTCCGCGAGGCAGCGCGTGAGCTCGTCGATCGGCTCCTGCAGCTCGCGCGCGCACTCGATCATGCGGCGGTCGCTTTCGAGCTCGAGGGTGATCAGGATGACGACGCCGACTCGGCTGCTCTCCGACGAGATCGGCGAAGCGACCGCGGTGTAGCCGCAGCCGTCCTCGCGCAGCTGGAAGCGCACCGGCCGCGAGCCGCGGCACACGTCCGCGACCGCGCGCAGCACCGCCTCGCGCGCGCCGCCTTGGAACAGCGCGGCGAGATCCTTGCCGCGCGCCTGCTCGAGCGAGATCCGAAAGCGCGATTCGAAGCAGGGATTGAGGTGCACGACGCGCCCATCGGGGTCGCCGACGAGCACGGGCGCATCGAGATAGTCGAGCAGCGAACGGCTGCTCATCGGCGAGCCCGCGCGCGCAGCGTCGGCCCGCGTCGCCGCGCAAGCATCCGGCTCACGCCGGCGAACGACCCATCACGCCGGCATCTCATACTCTTCGTTCTCCTTGATGATCTGCGCGATCTCGTCCTCGGACAGGCTGCCCGCCGCGTTGACCGTGATGCTCTGCTCGCGCTCGGTCGCGACGTCGCGCGCGAACACGTTCACGATCCCGTCGGAGTCGATCTCGAACGAGACCTCGATCTCGGGCTCGCCGGCCTTGGCGCGCGGAATCTCGGTGAGCACGAACTCGCCGAGCAGGTGGTTCTCGTCGGATCGGTCGCTCTCGCCCTGCAGCACCCGGATCTTGACCGCCGTCTGATCGTCGCGCGTGGTCGTGAACGTGTGCGACTTCCTCGTCGGCACGGTCGAGTTGCGCGGAATCAGCGCCGCGAACTGGCCGTCGAAGGTGCCGATTCCCAGGGAGAGCGGCGTGACGTCGAGCAGCAGCAGGCTGTCGTCCTGCGTCGCGAGGATGTCGGCCTGGATCGCC
>DASPGF010000339.1:0-2652 GCA_035620755.1 Myxococcota bacterium | reverse complement strand
AGCTCAACTACATGGTCCAGCGCATGGGGATCACCCATTCGAGCTGGCGGCGAAACCGCGGCGGCGAAGGCGCGTCGAGCTCGAGCGCCGAGCGTTCGCGCACCGAGCGCGATACCCCTTGATTCTCCGTCGTTTTTCTTGAAGCTTACGCGGTCGAAGCCCCCATTCTCACGAGGTGGTTGAATGCGAAGCATCTCCAAGCGGATCCTCATCCTCGCGGGCTGCGCGCTCGCGCTCGCGGCCTGCAAGGACAACGAGGAGCGGATCGCCGAGCACCTGAGCCGGGGCGCCGCCTACCAGAAGGCGCAGGATTATCCGGCCGCGATCATCGAGTACAAGAACGTGCTGCAGCTCGACCCGAACAACGCGGCCGCGCACTGGGGTCTCGCGAAGGGCTATCTCGCCAACCAGCAGATCCCGGAAGGCTTCTGGGAGCTCCGCGAGAGCGTGCGGCTCGACCCGGACAACGAGGACGCGCGCGTGCAGCTGTCGCAGCTGCTGCTGCTCGGCGGCGATCCCGACGAGGCGCTCGCGCAGGCCGAAGAGCTGATCGCGCGCGGCGGAAAGCGCGGGCATCTCCACCGCGCGCAGGCGCTCGAGCGACTGCAGCGCATCGACGAGGCATTCGAGGAGTACGAGCTCGCGCTCGCCGCCACGCCGGAGGAGACGGCGCCCGTGCTCGCCTACGCGCAGGCTCTCAATCGCAGCGGAAAGCGCGACGCGGCCGAGACCTACTTCCGCAAGCTCGTCGAGATGGAGCGCAGCGTCGCGAACCTGACGTCGCTCGCGACCTTCCTCGCGCAGGATCCGGAGCGCGATGCCGAGACCGAACAGACCTTCCTCGAAGCGGCACAGGTGGCGGGGCCCGCCGACCAGGTGAGCGCGCACCAGAACGTGGCGAGCTTCTACTTCCAGCGCGAGCGCTTCGACGAGGCGACCGCGTATCTCGAGAAGGTGATTCCGACCGCCGAGCAGCGCGTTCCGCTGATCTACCTGCTCGCGCGTCTCCACGTCGCGCAGGGCAATACCGAGAAGGCCGACCAGCTGATCGCGGAGGCGACCGAGGTCGACCCGGGCGACCCCGCTCCGTACCTGACGCTCTCGGGCCACCTCGGGCGCAAGGGCGACGTCGACGGCGCGCTGCAGGCTGCCGAGAAGGCGCTCGCGATCGATCCGAACTTCGTGGATGCGAAGCTTCGCGTCGCGGAGATCTACGTCGACATCGGCTATCGCGAGAGCGACGAAACCCGGGTGCAGCGCGGCGAGCAGATGGTCGAGGAGGTGCTCGCAGCGGGTCGGCCGTCGGCCAACGCGCTGATGGTGAAGGCGAAGATCGACCTCGCCAAGCAGAGGATCGACGAGGCGATCGAAGGCTTGCGCCAGGCCATCGAGCGCGAGCCGAACAACCCGCAGGCGCACTTCGTGCTCGGCACGGCGCTCTCCGCCAAGGGCGAGGGCGCCGCCGCGCGCACCGAGCTCGCGCGCTCGCTCGAGCTCGATCCGTCCCTGCTCGAGGCGCGCCGCGTGTTGACGCGCGTGCACGCGATGCTCGGCGAGCACGAGTACGCGATCGAGGAGGGCAGGCGCTATCTCGCCGCGGAGCCCGATTCGATCCAGACGCGAATCCTCGTGGCGCAGAGCCTGGTGGTGATGCGCCGCCTCGACGCCGCGCTCGCGGAGCTCAACGCGATTCCCGAGTCCGATCGCAACGCGGACGTGCTCTACGCGCTCGGGCGCGTCAACTTCGGCATGGGCAACGACGCGGAGGCGCGCCGCTACCTGGAGCAGGCCGTCGCGCTGATGCCGACGCACCACGACATCCTGCGCAACCTGATGCGGCTCGATCAGCGCGAGGGCCGCCTCGCGGAATCGGTGGCGAGGGTCTCGGCCGCGATCGAGGCGGAGCCCGCGAACGCCAAGCTGCGCACGCTCTCGGGCGTGGTGGCGCTGATGGAGAGCCGCGTCGACGACGCCGAGAAGGCGTTCCAGAAGGCGATCGAGCTCGATCCGACGGATGCGGCCGGATACGAGCAGCTCGCGCGGCTCTACGCAAAATCCGGTCGGCTCAACGAGGCCGTTACGACCTACGAAGCAGCCATCCAGGCGCGCCCCACCGATCCGAACCTGCACTACTTCCTCGGGACGCTCTACTCGTTCGGCGGCGCGCAGAGCAAGGCGATCGAACGCTACGAAGACGCGATCAAGTACGGGCCGGATCTCGCCTATCCGAAGAACGACCTCGCCTACATCTATGCGGAGTCGGGAGAGAACCTCGACCGCGCGCTCGATCTCGCGCAGCAGGCGAAGGCCGCGCTGCCCGACACCGCGACGGTCGCGGACACGCTCGGCTGGGTGCTCTACAAGCGCGGCGTCCCGTCCGCGGCGATCAGCTACCTCAAGGAGGCGGTCGCGAACTCGGACGGTGACATCACCGTGATGGGCATCAGCCTGCACCACCTCGCGCAGGCCTACGAAGCGGACGGCGACCCCGACAAGGCGCGCGAAACCCTCGAGCGCGCCATTGCCGAGCTCGAGAAGAGCGCCGCGGAGCAGCGCGCGAGCGGGGAGCCCGCGCGGCCCGAGCCCGGCTGGGCGGCCGAGGTGCGCGCGATGCTCAAGCGCCTCGAGAGCGGCGCCTGATTCCAACGCGCG
>DASPGF010000338.1:0-7063 GCA_035620755.1 Myxococcota bacterium | reverse complement strand
CCTGCACGGCTACCGGGGCGTGCTGCTCGGCGAGATCCGGCTGGTTTCGAAGCCCGGCGCGCGCGCGCTGGAGCCGGCCGAGTCGGCGCGCCTCGAGGGTTACATCCGGCGGCGGCTCGAGCACGTGTTCGCGCGCAACGGCTGGTCGATGGCGACGGCCGCCGCGCCCGATGCGGTTCGCGCGCGGGTTCTCGTGAAGGATCTCGAGATCGGGCGCGCTCGCGCGCTGAGCACCGGCAGCCTCGTGGCCGGAGTCTCGACCGACAAGATCACGATCGTGCTCGAGCTGCGCGACTCGATCGGCCACGAGCGCCGGCTGCTGTTCGCCGATCGCCGGCCTCTACCCTTTGGTGTGTATTCAGGAACGGACGCGGTCGGTATCCGACGCGTCGAGGACGCCTTCTACGAGTTCAGCATCGACGCGCGACGGCGCCTCAGCCAGACCCTCGACGGTGATTTTCCGCCGCCGGCGCGTCGACGATCCGGAGCCAGGGCAGCCGTTCCTTCTCGTAGACGTGGCTCTGCGGCACGAGATCGGCGGCGCGCTCGAACAGCCCGACGAAGAAGTGGATCTCCGTCGGCCAGCGCTCGCCCTCGTACGAAATGGGCGTCCCGCAGTCTCCACAGAAGCTCCGCCGCACGCCCGGCGACGACGCATACACGCGCGGCGTGCCCGTGCGAAACGTGACTCGCTCCCGCTCGGCGCCCACGTAGGTCGAGACCGCGGCGCCGGTGGCGCGCCGACAATCCGAGCAGTGGCAGTGCGCGATCCACTTCGGCTCGCCCTCGATCGCGAAGCGGACCGCGCCGCACAGGCAGGAACCCTCGAAGATCACCTCGATTGCCCTCGCGCTTCCAAGCACGCATGATCGCACAGCCCATCGCGCGCGCATCCGAGCGGAGGTGCGCCGCGACCGCGGGCGCGTCTCCGAAAGCGGACGCGGGCTGGACGCCGCGTTCGGAGGAGAGGGTCGAGGGCCATGCGGGCCAGGCGAAAACTGTTGTGGCTGCACAAGTGGACGGCGCTCGTCGTGGGTCTGCAGCTGCTCCTCTGGGTGGCTGGCGGCCTCGTGATGGGCGTGCTGGATATCGAGGGGGTACGCGGCGAGGCAACGCGAGCCGCGCTCGAGCTGTCGCCGCTGCGCTGGGGCGAGATCGCGCCGATGAGCCGGATCGCCGAGCAGGTGCCGCTGCCGATCGCCGAGCTCCGCGTTACGACGGGGCCACTCGGCCCGCGCTATCGCGTGACGGATACGCGCGGCGCCGTGCATCGATTCGACGCGCGAACCGGCCGTCCGCTCGCGGAGCTCAGCCAAGCGGAGGCGCTCACGGTCGCGCAGGCCCACTACGCAGGCGCAGGCAGCGGCCAGCCGCCGACCCGCCTCAGCGAGCGAACCAGCGAGTATCGCGGCGTGCTGCCGGTGTGGCGAGTCGATTTCGATGATGCCGCGGCCACCACGCTGTACGTCGACGTTCTCGACGGTGACGTCGTGGCGCGCCGCAATCGCAGCTGGAGAATCTACGATTTTGCGTGGATGCTTCACGTGATGGATTACCGCGAGCGCGAGAACTTCAATCACCCACTGCTCGTGGGAGCCGCGAGTCTCGCACTCGCCGTGACGCTCTCGGGTCTGTACCTGCTCGCGTCGACGCCATGGCGTAGCGCCGCGGCGCAAAGCGCAAAGGCGCGCCGGCCCAGCTCGTGAACGGCGCCCGGCGCCGGAGCCGACGGCGGAGTCGCGCCGATCGGGAGCGCCGCGCGGGCTCGACGCTGCGGGCGATTGCCGCCTCGGTTCCGAACGCCTAGCCTCGCTCGCTCCGTGGTGCCGCGGAGCGCTCGGCGCCGGGGAGGCGTCGAGGCGCGCGAGCGCGGGAGTGCGGGCGCGCGAGGGAAGAGTCGGCGAGGTCCGCCCGGAAAATCGCCGTCGGGACGGCAGATCCATGGTGACGCTGAAGCGCGCGAGCTACGACGCGATCGTGATCGGGGGCGGCCACAATGGCCTGACTGCCGCCGCCTACCTCGCGCGCGCGGGCCTCGCGACGCTCGTCGTCGAGCGCCGCGAAGTCGTCGGCGGCTGCTGCGTGACCGAGGAGATCGCGCCCGGCTGCCGCGCCTCGACGACCTCCTACATCGCGAGCATGCTGCGCCCCGAGGTGATCCGCGACCTCGATCTCGGCTCCCACGGCCTGCGCATGATCCCCTGCGAGCCGACGCTGCAGGTTGCTCTGCCGGGCAAGCTCACGATTCCCTGGTGGAGCGACAGCCGCCGCACCGCCGCCGAGATCGAGCGCTTCTCGCGCAAGGATGCCGACGCATTCCTGCGCGTCGACGCGCAGCTCAAGAAGCTCGCGCGCTACCTGCAGCCGTTCTTCCTCGAGCCACCGCCGAGCGTCGGTGCACGCGGGCTTTCGGGACTGCTCGAGCTGCTGCGGCTCGCCCGGCGCTTCCACCGCATCAGCGGCGCGGAGATCGCGGAGCTGACCGCGTTCCTCACGGGCAGCCTCGGCGACTTCCTCGACCGCAACTACGAGTCCGAGCCCGTCAAGACGCTGCTGCTTGCGAACAACGTCTACGGCAAGCACGGCGGGCCCTACCAGAACGGCACGGCGTTGGGCCTGCTGTTCCACCTGCTCTCGGGCGGCGAGCACGATCTCCAGGGCTTCATGGGTCACGTGATCGGCGGCATGGGCTCGATCACGCAGGCCATGGCTGCCGCAGGTCGGCGCTTCGGCGTCGAGATCCTCACGGCGGCGCCGGTCGCGAAGATCCTCGTGCAGGGCGGCCGCGCGAGCGGCGTCGCGCTCGAAGACGGCAGCGAGATCCGCGCGCGGATCGTGGTGTCGAACGCCGACCCGAAGCGCACCTTCCTCGGGCTGCTCGATGCTTCGGAGCTGCCCGAGGAGTTCCGGCGCGCGATCGAGGGCATCAAGATGGCCGGACCCTGCGCGAAGGTGAACATGGTGCTCGGCGAGGAGCCGCGCGTCGACGGGATGCCGAGCGACGCCGACCCGCGCCGCCGCGCGCTGTTCACGCTCGTGCCGTCGCTCGAGTTCGCCGAGCGCTGTTACGACCGCGCGAAGCTCGGCGAGTTTCCCGAGGAGCTCTGGGTCGATTGCGTGGTCGCGTCCAACGTCGACGAGACGCTCGCGCCGCCGGGCAAGCACGTCATGACCTGCTTCGTGCAGTACGTGCCCTATCGACTCAAGGATGGGAGTTGGGACGCGAACCGCGAGCTGCTCGGCGACCGCGTGGTGAAGATGATCGCGCGACACGCGCCGAACGTCCCGCGCGCGATCGAGGCGCGCCAAGTGCTCACGCCGCTCGATCTCGAGCGCACCTACGGGCTCACCGAGGGCAACATCTTCCACGGCGACCTCGTGCTCGATCAGCTGTTCTTCATGCGCCCCGTGCCGGGCTGGGCGCAGTACCGGACGCCGATCGCGGGCCTCTACCTGTGCGGCGCGGGCGCGCACCCGGGCGGCGGTGTGACCGGCGCGCCGGGCTACAACGCCTCGCACCAGATCTTGCGGGACCTCAAGCGGCGCTGACGCGCCGGGTGGAGCCATGGCGAGCTCGAGCAGCGCGGACATCATCGTGATCGGCAGCGGCGTCGCGGGCGCGTCAATCGCGTTTCATTTGATGAAGCGCAACGCGGGCCGCGTGATCGTGCTCGACAAGCAGCTCGCCGCGCAGGGCGGCAGCAGCCGCTCCTCTGCGCTGGTTCGCCTGCACTACACGCTGCCCGAGGAAGTCGAGCTCGCGGTGCGCAGCTTCCAGATCTTCGCGAACTGGGGAGACTACGTCGGGCGGCCGAGCCACCTCAAGCAGATCGGCTTCGTCCAGATCGCGCCCGAGAACGAGCTCGACCTGCTGAAGCGCAACGTCGCGATGCAGCGCGAGCACGGCGCGAACACGCGCCTGATCTCCGCGCAAGAACTGCGCGAGATCGAGCCCGACTGGCGGCTCGACGACGTGTCGCACGCCGCGTACGAGGCGGAGTCGGGCTACGGCGACGGCTCGGTGACCGCGAACGATTTCCTCGAGCGCGCGCGCGAGATGGGGGCGGTGTTCCAGCCGCGAACGCGCGTCGAATCCTTTCTCGTCACGGGCGGGCGCGTGCGCGGCGTCGCGACCGACCGCGGCGTGTTCGAGGCGCCGATCGTGATCTCCGCGGCGGGGCCGTGGTCGGTGCCGCTGTTTCGCGCGGTGGGCTTCGAGCTGCCGATCGAGCCCGAGTTCCACCGCGTCGCGATCCTCAAGAACGCGCCCGGCATGAAGAGCGGCGGCTGCGCGCTGATCGATTCCGCATGCCTCGTCTATCTGCGCTCGGAGGGCGAGGGCATGACGCTCGTCGGCGAGTTCACGGGCGCGCGCGGCATCGACCCCGACGATTTTCCGCAGTCGATCTCGCACGACGAGCTCGCGGAGATCGCGCTGCTCGCGGCGCGCCGCATCCCTGCGCTCGAGAACAGCGGTGTGGTGCGCGGCGTCACAGGCATCTACGACGTGAGCCCCGATTTCCGGCCGCTGCTCGGAGAGACGCCGGGCGTCGAGGGTCTCTACATGGCCTGCGGCTTCTCGGGCATGGGCTACAAGATCTCGCCGCTGGTCGGGCTCACCATGGCCGAGCGCATCCTCGACGGGCGCGCCAAGACCGTCGACATCTCGATCTTCGATCCGGGCCGCTTCGCGGCGGGACGGCCGATCCGCGCCGCCTGCGAATACGCCGATGCCTAGCGGTCTCTGACGGTGCACGACGCTCCGAGCAGCGGGGTTCGCTGGATCGTGCTCGGCCTGATCGTGCTCGCGAGCTTCATCTCCTACGTGCTGCGCACCAACATGTCGATCGTCGGCCCGACGATGGTCGCGGATCTCGGCATGAGCGAGGTGCAGCTCGGGATGGTGCTCTCCGCGTTCGCGGCGGGCTACGCGATCTTCCAGCTTCCGGGAGGCGTCTTCGGCGGACGCTTCGGCGCGCGCTTCGCGGTCGCGGCGATCGCGGTCGCCTGGGGCGCGCTCACGATCGCGACGGGCCTGGTTCCCGGAACGGGAGCGCTACCCATCGGTGGCGTGATCGCGTGCCTGGTCGCTGTGCGCTTTCTCGTCGGTGTCACGCACGCACCGATCTTTCCGATCACCGGGGGCGTGACCGGCGATTGGTTTCCCGTTGGCAAGTGGGGGCTGCCAATGGGCCTGTCGAGCACGGGCCTCACGCTCGGTGCGGCGGCGACGCCGCCGATCGTCGTGTGGCTGATGGAGGCGTACGGCTGGCGCGAATCGTTCTTCCTGACCGCGCCGGCCGGGTTCGCGCTCGCGGCGCTGTGGTGGTGGTACATGCGCGACTACCCGAAGGACCATCCGCGCGTGAGCGCGCAGGAGCTCGCGCTGATCGAGGCGAACCGAACGCCTCCCGGCCCGCGGCGCCCGCGCGCCTGGAGCGCGGTGCTTCGCAACCGCGACATCCTGCTGCTCACGCTGAGCTACTTCTGCATGAACTACGTCTTCTACCTGTTCTTCAATTGGTTCTTCTACTACCTCGACGAGATCAAGGGATTCAGCAGCCAGCAGGCGGGCGCGTTCACCTCCGCGCAGTGGATCATCGGCGCGGTCGGCGCGACGCTCGGCGGCTTCGGCTGTGATCAGCTCATCGCGCGATTCGGCCTGCGGCGCGGGCCGCAGCTGCTCTCCGTCGCGAGCCTGGTGCTGACCGCGATCTTTCTCGCGGCCGGCGCGACCGCGCGCGATCCCTACCTCGCGGTCGCCCTGCTCGCACTGAGCTTCGGCTGTACGCAGCTCACGGAGGCCGCCTACTGGGCAGCGATGATCGCGGTCGCGGGGCGCGACGCTTCGGAAGCGGGCGGCGTGATCAACACGGGTGCCAACCTCGCGGGCGTGGTCGGCGGGCTGCTCGTGCCCCTGAGCGCCGAGTACTTCGGCTGGGTGGTCGCGGTCTCGATGGGGTCCGCGTTCGCGCTGATCGGAGCGGTGCTCTGGCTGTTCGTGCGCGGTGATCGCCCGATGCTCGAAGACGCCGCGAGGCCGACGCGATGACGCCACGAGGCCGACGCGATGACGCCGCGCCGGGCGGCGCGGGACCGCACGGCCTCGACCCAGCCGGAGTGATCATGCGCGCATGGATTCGCTGGAACGTTGTTCTCGTGCTCGTCGCGCTCGGACGCGCGCCCGCATCCGCGGAGCCGACCATCGTGCGCGCGGCCGCATATCTCGACGTCGAGCGCGGCGCACTCGTCGAGCCCGCCGTGGTGGTCGTCGAGAGCGGCGTGATCGCAGCCGTGAACCCGGCTGCGCCGCCCGAAGGCCCACGCATCGATCTCCCGGAGCTCACGTTGCTGCCCGGACTGATCGACGTGCACACGCACCTCACCTACGAGATCGTGCCAGGCTGGGACGTCGAGCCCGTGCGCTGGACGCAGGCGGACTTCGCGCTGCGCGGCGTGGCCACCGCGCGAACGACGCTGCTCGCGGGCTTCACGACGGTGCGCGACCTGTTCGCCTACGAGTTCTCGGACATTGCGTTGATGCGCGCGATCGAGCGCGGCTGGGTAGAGGGGCCGCGCATGATCGCGTCGGGACACGCGCTCTCCATCACGGGGGGACACTGCGACGTGACGGGCTTCGCGCCCGGGGTGAAGGAGCTCGACTACCGCGGCGGCGTGGCGGATGGCCCCGACGCGGTCGTGCGCGCGGTGCGCTACCAGATCAAGCACGGCGCGCGCGTGATCAAGATCTGCGCGACCGCGGGCGTGCTGAGCTTCGGGCGACCTGCGGGCGCGCAGCAGTACACGCGCGAGGAGCTCGAAGCGGCCGCGGCCGAGGCGCACCGCCACGGGCTCAAGATCGCCGCGCACGCGCACGGCAGCGAGGGGATCATCGCCGCTTCGGAGGCGGGCATCGACACGATCGAGCACGCGAGCCTGCTCACGGAAGAAGCCGCGCGCGTGCTGAAGCGCAATGGCACGATCATCGTGCCGAATCTCGACCTGGCCAGCGGCCTCGACCTCGATCTGCTTCCCGCCGAGCTTCGCGTGAAGGCGGAGGCCA